>CAVDLK010000039.1:0-10233 GCA_963609745.1 Erysipelotrichaceae bacterium
AGCAAAAAAATAAAAAAATTTTAAACAACTAAATCGGTCAATATTATTAAATTATTTTATAATGTAGATATGTATGACGTTACGATAATAGGAGCTGGAATCACTGGTTCATTAATAGCTCATGAATTAAGCAAGTATAGTTTAAATGTTTTAGTATTAGAAAAAGAAAGTGATGTTGCGTGTGGGGCAACAGCGGCCAATAGTGCCATGGTTCATTCTGGCCATGATCCTAAAAGTGGCACTTTAAAATGTAAATACAATCTATTAGGTAATAGAATGTATGCTGATTTATGTAAGGAATTGAAGGTTGCCTATGATCCAATTGGTGCTTTTGTAGTGGCAACTAGTAAAGATGAGGAGGAGAAGTTAAATACATTAGTAAATCAATGTATTGAAAGAAATGTTCCTTATGAAGTTTTAAGTGGTGAAAAGGCTAGAGAATTAGAAAATAATTTAAGTGATGATGTTACAAAGGCTTTATCTTTACCTACAACTGCGGTAATTAGTCCTTGGGAATTAACAATCGCTGCTATGGAAGAGGCTATGTTAAATGATGTTGAACTTAAATTAGATTATGAAGTTAAGAATATTAAAAAGATTGATGATAAATTTATTATCAATGATGAAATTGAAACAAGAATATTAGTCAATTGTGCTGGGGTACATTGTGACAATATTACTAATATGTTAAGAGTATCGCCTTATAAAGTAGAAGCTAAAAAAGGTGAATATTATGTTTTAGACCATACTGGTAAACAATTAGTTAATCATGTTATTTATCCTATTCCAACCGCAAAAGGAAAGGGTGTATTAGCTGTTCCTACAGTTCATCATAATGTATTATTAGGACCTAATTCAGATTATTGTGAAGATAAAGATGATGTTTCTACTGGTAGTGGTTTAGATTATGTTAAGAGGGAAATAAATAAAACTATTAAGAATATTCCTTTTAATAAGATAATTCATAATTATGCCGGTTTAAGACCTCATATTGATTTGAATGATTTTTATATTCAAGAAGATGATGAAATTAAGAATTTTATCCATGTAGCTGGCATTGAATCGCCAGGCATTTCAGCGGCTCCTGCTATTGCTAAGGATGTTGTTGAAAATATTATTAATCCTAAATTTAATGTTAATAAGAAGGATGAATATGTTAGAAGAGAAGCATTTATAAGATTAAATGAGATGTCTGATGATAAAAAGGAAGAGTTAATTAATAATGATCCTGATTTTGGTAAGATTATATGTCGTTGTGAGAATATATCTTTAGGTGAAATTAAGGATTGTATTAATAGAAAATGTGGTGCTAAAACTATTAGAGCTATTAAGATGAGAGTTCGTCCGGGTATGGGAAGATGTCAAGGTGGTTTTTGTGAACCAGAAGTATTTAAGATATTAGCTAAAGAATCTAAACAAGATATCAAGGATATTCGTTTAAATAAAAAGGGTTCTGAAGTTGTTAGTTCTATTGCTAAGGAGGACCTATAATGGATAAACATCAATTACTTATTGTAGGTGGTGGTGCTGCTGGCATTGCTTGTGCTTTAGGTGCTTATGAAAATGGTATTAAGGATATTATTGTTGTAGAAAGAGATTTTGAATATGGTGGTATCTTACAACAATGTATTCATAATGGTTTTGGTTTACATACTTTTAATGAAGAATTATCTGGTCCTTCATATGCGGAGAAATATTATTCTTTAATTAAGGATAATGAAAATATTAAATTTATGTATGATTCTAGTGTTATCAATATTGAAGAGGATAATATTGTAACAATTCAATCAACTCAGGGCTTAATTAAATTAAAGGCTGATGCTATAGTTATGGCCTGTGGTTGTAGAGAAAGACCTGCTGGAGCAATCGGTATTAAGGGTAATAGATTAGAAGGTATCTATACTGCAGGTGCTGCGCAAAAATATTGTAATAAACAGGGAATATTAGTAGGCAAGAATGTCTTTATTTTAGGTAGTGGTGATATTGGCTTGATTATGGCTAGAAGAATGACACTTGAAGGGGCAAAGGTTATTGGTGTGGCAGAAATCATGCCTTATTCTAATGGCTTAGCTCGTAATATTAAACAATGCCTAGAAGATTATAATATTCCACTATATTTATCTCACACTGTTGAATCTGTTCAAGGTAAGGGTAGACTTGAATCAATAACATTAATTGAAGTTGATGATAAATTACAAAAGGTAGCAGGTAGTGAACAAGTTATACCATGTGATTTATTATTATTATCAGTTGGTTTAATTCCAGAAATTAATTTAATTGAACAATTAGGAGTTAAAATAGACCCTAAAACTAAATCAGCAATTGTAGATGACAATTATATGACTTCTATTAAAGGTATATTTGCTTGTGGTAATGCTTTACATGTTCATGATTTAGTTGATTATGTATCAGAAGAAGCAAGAAGATGTGGTAAGGCTGTAGCTAACTATATCTTAAATAATAATGATGATACTAATGTAATTAAAAATACCTTAGGTAATGGTGTGTCTTATATTGTTCCTCAATCTTTCCATTTAAATAAAGATATTACTTTCATGTTTAGAGTTAGGAAAGTATTTAAAGAATGTTATATACATATTTATGGTAATGGTTTTGATAAGAAAATTAAGAAACCTGGAATAGTACCAAGTGAAATGCAAAAGGTAATAATTAAAAAAGAAGATTTAATTAATTTAGATGGTGAACTAAATTGGGAGGTTATAGAATGAATTTAATTTGTATTAATTGTCCAAAAGGTTGCCATCTAAGTGTAGAAAATATTGATGGTAAATTAGTAGTTACAGGTAATAGTTGTCCTAGAGGGGAAAAGTATGCCATTGAAGAAATAAGCAATCCTGTTAGAACTTTAACTACTACTTTAAAGATTAATTCTATTGAATATGAAAGATTACCAGTTATATCTTCTAAACCTCTTCCTAAAGATAGAATCATGGATGCAATGAAGGCATTAAAGGGTATTGAAGTAAATGCACCTATTAAATTAGGTGATGTTGTAGTTAAAAATATCTTAGATTTAGATGTTGATATATTAGCTTCTAAATCTATATTGAAATAATTTATGTTTAAAAGGATATTCCTTTTATTATCTATATTTTTATTATGTTCATGTTCATTCAAAAGTGACTATTTTACTTTATATGTAGATGATTATTCTTTTACTGTTGGTTACGACAATATTGAATATTTAAAATATACTTTTGATTTAGATATTAATGATACATTAGAAGCAAAGCAAACAATTAAAGATATTAATATTTATTCTTTTGATAAATTGTTTTGTAAAGTAGATGTAGAAAATCTTAAAGATAAAACTATTAATAGCGATGATGCTATTATCAGTAAATTAACTTTATATTGTTTAGATGTAGGAGATAGAACATATAAAATAAATGATACAGTTCTAGATGAATCTGTTACATCTGATTGTAATAAGCTTAATGGCAATCTAATAAAGAAAAATGGTTATGCTTGTATAATAGAAAAACAAGATAAAGATAAGATGAGTGTTATAGAACTACATGGTGATATCTTAAATATTGATCAAGATAAGTTAGATCATATAGTTATCTATGTATTATGTTAAATAAAGTTGAATTTATAATTTTATTTATTCCTAAGCTAAGATTACACAAAAAAGAAAAGGGCGATTAGCCCTTTTGCTTATTCCTTTGGTTCTTCGTTGTTGTCTGAATTAATTTCATCAACCTTAAGTGCTTTCTTTAGACCATCAACACCTTTTTCTGCGATATTAACAGTAGTTGTTTTAGCTTTGTTGATTGCACTTACTACTTCTGGTTTTTCGAAGAATTCATTAATCTTTGATTCGATATCTTTTAATACTTCTGCTGTTTTCTTAACTGTATCAGTATCTTTAATCTTATCGAATTCAGACATGATTTCATCATGTAAGTCATCTAGAGTTTTCTTTGATTCTTGTTTTGTTAAAGCATCAACTTTAGATTTTGTATATTCAACTGCTTCCATTGATTTAGCTTTAACTTTATCTAAGAATTCATTTAATTTTTCATCATCTTTAACATCATTGATAACTGCACTTACTTTTTCAATTGAAGTATTAATTGCTTCTTTAGTTCTTTCAACAATAGCACTTGCTTTAGCTTTTGTTTCATCATCTAGATTAGCTGTTTTTTCTTTACAAGC
Organism: Erysipelotrichaceae bacterium; assembly: GCA_963609745.1. Classification (GTDB taxonomy): domain Bacteria; phylum Bacillota_I; class Bacilli_A; order Erysipelotrichales; family Erysipelotrichaceae; genus Colivicinus. Next base: position 4,183 of record CAVDLK010000039.1, read on the forward strand.
TTCTTCTAACTGTTCAACACAAGTTTTCATTTCGTTTATAGTTTCTTGAATTTTATCCATTCATAGTACCTACCTTTCTATAACTTAATTATACCTAAAAAATAAACATAGAGTTAAAATCACATAATTTTCTATTTTCTAGCACTCTATTGTCAATTAAAAAGGTATCAGTTTGATACCTTGTTTACTTATTTTTCTACTACATCTGATAAAGCGTTTTTCTTAACTGATTTAATACCGTTCTTACATGCAACTAATGTGCTATAGCCTTCTGATGAGCCAATTGGTTTACCATTAGAAGCAATTAATCTGAAGTAGAAGTTTTTATCTTTTCCAGTATAAATTTCAAATTTTGGTGCAGTTAATTTTTCTACTTCTTTGGCAGTTTGATCTTCGATTGGAGCATCAGGTGCATTCTTGCCAACTGATTCTAGTCCATTAATAGCACTAGCTTTGCTGGCATACATTTGTGAGCTTAAGATAACTTCACCATTCTTTGCTTCCAAATTAAAATGAAATTTGCCCTTTGGGGACTTAGTAATTACATATTTACCCATTGTTTTTCCTCCTATTAAATAGTTGTATTTACTCAAATTTATTTTATTATATTGAATTTACTAATACAAACGATGAGTTTAAAATTAAGTTATGTTATCTGATACAATTTGTGCGATTTCTACAGCTTTAAAAGATGGTGCTATATCAATAGTTAGAATGTCAGGAGATGATAGTTTTGAAATTATTAAGAAGATTTCTGACATTAAAAAATGTAATGGTAATACTATTGTTTATGGTCATATTTATAAGGATAATGAAATACTTGATGAGGTATTAGTTTCTTTTTTTGTTAAGGGTAAGTCTTATACTGAAGAAGATATGGTAGAAATAAATTGTCATGGTGGAGTTTATGTAACTAGGACAATATTAAATCTATTACTAGAAAATGGTTGTCGTTTGGCTGAACCAGGTGAGTTTACTAAAAGGGCATATTTAAATGGTCGAATAGATTTATCGGAGGCTGATTCTATAAATGATTTAATTAAGGCTAATAATTCAATTCAAGCTAAGTCTGCGATTAGAGGAATTAATGGTTCAATTGAAAGATTATTAACACCTTTAATGGATGAGATGAAAGATGTTATATCGATGATTGAAGTTAATATAGATTATCCAGAATATGAAGATGAGAAAAAGATGAGCAATGATGTTATTAAACCATATTTAAATAAATGGATAAGAGAGTGTACTGATATGGTTGATAAGGCAAAGCGTTTTAGAGTTGTTAAGGATGGTTTAAATACTGTAATTATAGGTAAACCTAATGTTGGTAAATCTAGTTTATTAAATGCCTTATTAGAAGAAGATAAGGCCATTGTTACTGATATTGCGGGTACTACTAGAGATTTAGTTGAGGGTAAGGTTAATTTAAAGAATATTACCTTAAATTTAATTGATACGGCAGGTATTAGGGAATCTAGTGATAAGATTGAAAAAATTGGTATTGAAAAGTCTAAGAAAGCTTTAAATAATGCTGATTTAGTTATATTGGTGATAGATAGTTCTAATATTGATGAGGAGGATCAGGTATTAATTGATATGGTTAAGAATTATGAACATATCATTGTTTATAATAAGTCTGATTTAAATAAGAAAGATGGTATTAATATTAGTGCTAAGAATAATGATATTAAGCAATTAGTTGATTATCTTAATGATAAATATAAGGATGATATAAGTTTAGTTAATGAGGATATCTTAAATAATGAAAGACAAATTGCTTTGATGGAAAGATGTTTAAAAGAATTAAATGATATGTATAACAATATTGATACAGATGGCATAGATATGGTATTTACTGATTTAATGGAAAGTTATCATTATCTATGTGAAATATTAGGAAAGGAATATCAAGAAGATCTAATTGACCATATGTTTAGAAACTTCTGTTTGGGTAAATAATGTATTGGACTGATTCACATTGTCATATAAATGATGAAGCATTTAAGGATGATTTAAATGATGTTTTAGATAATATGTTTAATAGTGATGTTAAACAAGCAATGATTATTTCTAGTTATATTAAGGACTTTTATTATGGTTTAAATATTTCAAAAGAGGGAATTGATTTTAAACATAGTTTAGGTATTTATCCAGGGGATGTCGATAGTGTTGATGATAATTTATTTAATGAATTTGAAGAAATATTCAAAGATGATAGATGTGATGCTATTGGAGAGATTGGTTTAGATTATCATTGGAGTAAGGATAATAAGGATAAACAAATTGAAATATTTAAAAAACAGATTGATATCGCTAGAAGAATAAATAAACCAATTATTGTACATGCTAGAGATGCTATGCAAGATACATTTGACATTATGAAAGAAAATATTTGTAGAGGTGTACTACATTGTTATTCTGGTAGTAGTGAAATGGCAAGGGAATTTGTGAAGTTAGGATATTACATTTCTATAAGTGGTACTATTACTTGGAAGAATGCTAGACAGATATTAGAAGTTATTAGGGTTGTACCACTTGATAAATTATTAATTGAAACGGATTGTCCTTATTTAACACCAACTCCTAATAGGGGAAAAAGAAATGAACCTTCTTATGTAGTTTATACTGGTAAGAAGATATGTGAAGAATTAAATATAGATGAAGAAGTATTTAAGAAGCAAATCAGTGAAAATTATCATAAACTATTTGATAAGATATAATATCTAAATGGAGGATTATCAATATGTCAGCAATGTTATATATCATAATTACAGTCTTACTAGTTTCAACAATGATTAAGAATTTTATTTTATTTAAAAGATACAAACATAATAAGGAATATATTGAATGTTATAAGGACTTATTAAAGAATAATGAAAATTCTTTAGAGCGTATTAATAATTATATTGAAAATGAAAATTCTAATGAATTTAAGAATAAGGGAAGAATATTAAAACTATATCAAGAATTAATTAGTGGTTTAGATTATAGTGAAACCTTAAATGAATTAAGTGTTAAAGATATTTTTTATGATAAGAATGGTACATTAAAGAAAGATTTAATTAATTTTAATTCGGATTCATTCTTATTTATAATGCTTGTTTTATCTAAAGCACATCAAATGAATAAGGATGAATTAATTGATGCTTTAACAAACAAAGTTTTAGAAGTTAAAGGATTAGAAGATCATCTTGAAGTTAAAGAAGTAATTGCTTTAAATAATGCTTTATTAAGCAAAGATGATAAGGGAGTAGCATTACTTAATAGTTTCTTAGATGGTACATATACAGAATATGTCTATGATAAGAATATGATTGGTTTATTTAAAAGAATTGCGATATCTACTTTAGCTTATCTAAATGAACCATTTGATGAATTCTTTATTGATGATATAAAGGATTTTGTTAAGACTTTGATTGGTAAAGAATATACTAGTAATTTAGGTATATATGATAAATATCATGTTGAAGAAGTAGTTGAAGAAGAAAAAGTAGAAGAAGTTAAAGAAGAAAATAAAGAATGAGGTTGATAGTTGGTTTAGGAAATCCAGGAAAGGAATATGAAAGAACTCGTCATAATGCGGGTTTTTTGACTATTTCTGCATTATCTAAGAAATTAAATTGTGATTTAAATAAAAGCAAATGTAAGGCTATATATGGTATATATAACTATCAGGGTGAAAAGATTATAATCGCTCAACCACAGACATTTATGAACCTTTCAGGGGAATCTGTGAAGTCTTTGATGAAGTTTTATGATATCAATGTAGAAGATTTAATAGTTGTTCATGATGACTTAGATTTACCACTTGGTAAATTAAGATTAAGACAAAAAGGATCTTCTGGTGGCCAAAAAGGAATGGGTAATATTATAGACCTATTAGGTACTAATAATATTAATAGAATTAGAGTTGGTATATCTAATAATAAACAAATTGAAACAGTGGATTATGTTCTAGGTAAGTTTTCTAAAGAAGAATATGAGGTAGTAGAAAAGGTAATAGATAAGGCAGCAGATGCTTTAATATATAGTTTTAATCATAATTTTGATGAAGTTATGTCTAAATTTAATTAATAGGAGATTTTATGGAAAAGATAAGAATACAAGATGATTTATATCATTATGTCAATCAAGAATGGTTAGATAAGGCAGTTATTCCTGATGATAGGCCAACTACTGGTGGTTTTGCGGATTTAGATGAAGAAGTTAAGAAGATACTTATTAATGATATTAAAAAGATGATTAAGGATGATTCATATCCTAATGCCAATATAAAGAAGGCATGTATCTTATATAAGGCTGCTTCAAACATTAAAAAAAGAAATAAGGTGGGAATTAAGCCAGCATTAGATTATTTAAAGCCTATTTTAGATTTAAATAATATTGATGATTTAAATACAAATATGAAAGAATTTATTTTAAAAGGATTACCTCTTCCTTTTGTATTTGATATTGATACTGATATGAAAGATACTGACCATTCTTTAATTTATCTAAGTGGACCTTCAACTATCTTACCTGATACTACTTACTATAAAGATGAAATGAAAGATCAAGCAGATGCTTTATTAAATGTTTATTCTAATATGGCTAAAGATATCTTAAAGGAAAGTGGCTTAAGTTTAGAAGAAATAGATGAATATATTAAAGATACTCTAGCTTTTGATACGATAATCGCAAACTTAGTAAAATCATCACAAGAATTAAGTGAATATACAAAGTTATATAATATCGCAACAGTTAAAAAGGCTGCCAAATATTTATATCCTTTAGATTTAGTTAAATTACTTAAATCATTATATAAAGTTGATATTGAAAAATTATCTATAGCTGATCCTAGATTTTTAAAGGGATTTAATACTTTATTTAATGAAGATAATTTTAAATTATATAAACATTGGGCTTATGTTAAAGGCTTATTATCTTTAACAAGTTATCTAAGCGAAGATTTAAGAGAAAAGGGTTCTATCTATCAAAGAACATTGATGGGTATTGCTTCTATATCTAATATTGATAAATATGCTTATAATGTGGCAAATCAATTTTATTCTGAACCAATTGGTATCTATTATGGTAAGAAATACTTTGGCAGCAAGGCTAAAAAAGATATTGAAGATATAGTATATGAAGTTATTGATATGTATAAAAAACGTATCAAGAAGAATGATATCTTATCTAAAGAAACTAAGAATAAGGCTATTAAGAAGTTAGATACTATGGTAGTAAAGATGGCTTATCCTGATAAGGCTGATGCTTTCTATAATAAATTAATCTTTGATGAAAATGATTCTTATTTTGATATGGTATGTGAGTTAAGTATGAAGGTAAAAACTCATCAATTAGAAAAGCTATTAAAGAAGACAAATAGAAATGAATGGGCAATGCCTGGTAATATGGTTAATGCTTGTTACAACCCATTTAGTAATGATATTACTTTCCCAGCTGCAATCTTACAAGCACCATTTTATTCAATAAAACAAAGCCGTAGTCAAAACTTAGGTGGTATTGGTGCTGTTATAGGACATGAAATATCACATGCTTTCGATAATAATGGTGCTAAATTTGATGAATATGGCAATCTACATGATTGGTGGACAAAACAAGATTTTAAGAACTTCAAAAAGAAAACTAATGCTATGATTAAACAATTTTCTGGAATTACATTACCTTGGGGCGAGGTAAATGCTAAGTTGATAGTTTCAGAAAATATCGCCGATAATGGTGGCATGGCTGTTTCTTTAAACATCTTAAATAATATGAAGGATGCTGATTATGAAGAATATTTTATAAATTGGGCTAAAGTTTGGTGTATGAAGGCTAAACAAGAGTATCTTACAGTCCAATTAAAAGTTGATGTTCATGGACCACATATCTTAAGAGCTAATATGCCTCCAAGAAACTTTAATGAGTGGTATAAAACATTTAAAGTGACAAAGGATGATAAGATGTATATTGCGCCAAATAAACGTGTTGTTATTTGGTAGTTCTATAAATGAAATATTTAAATATTTTAAATGATATTGAAGAAGTATTGAATAATGATGATTATTC
>CAVDLK010000040.1:0-10115 GCA_963609745.1 Erysipelotrichaceae bacterium
CATCACTTTTAGTTGATATTCCTTTACTTGACCATATCATTATAGGTAAGTCTGGTTATTACAGTTTTAAGCAGAACAAGATATTGTGATAAAATGCTTTTATGAAGTTTATAAAAGTTTTACTTATTATCTTTTTATTAAGTGGCTGCAGTAACATATATGATCAAAATCTTAAAACATATGATTTAAATACTGAATTAGATAATATTTTTTCTAATACTAATAAATCAGAGGCTTTACTTAATAATTATTCTAAATATATGGACTATTATTTACCTTATGAGGTAGAAGAAGATAGTAGTGATAATTTATCTAGTGTATATACTTTAGGCAATGGCAAATTGGTGATGAATATTAATGTATCAGGGATAATTAATGATAAATATAGCGATGATGGTTTTTTTGATGAAGATAAGAAGATATATTCTTCGATTAGTTATTTTGTGAACCGAAATGATAATAATGAAAAATATAGCTTTTGTTTATATCAATATGAAGATGATTATTTATTATATTTTATTCATAAAGAGATTATTATATATGGTTATACCTATTCAAATGAAGTTGTATTAATGGCTCAAAAGATATTTGATATTGCTAAGTCGATATCAATTTCTGATGAAGATGTAATTGATGCCTTTTCTAATAGTGAGACAATCGATTATCAAAAGACCTATGTTAATTTATTTCAAACAGTTATGCCAACAGAGGGCAGAGTTGATGAATTTATTATTGAATAAAAAAATAAGTATTAAAATTATTATAGAATGGTGTTGAGGTAAATATGACAGATATAAAAAAGAAAATTTGTGAAATATTATTTGAAGATGATGAAACAGAAGTAGATGATAGTGAGAAAAAGCCTGTAATTAAACAAGAGAAAAAAGTAGAAGAAGTTATTAATGAGGGTACACAAATTAAGGCTAGAGATTTTTTATATCAAAAATCTAATGTATTTGTTGATTTAAATGATAATAAGAAACAAACTAACTATGCTGATAATAATGAACCATATGTTTTTTCTAGTCAAATTTCGCCTATCTTTGGTGTTATAAAACAAGATAAAAAACAAGAAACTGAAGGTGAACTTAAAGTTAATAAAAAATTAACTAGTAAGCCTACTGATTCTCATCTAGATATAATAACCTCACCTATTTATGGCTATGGTAGTGATGTAGATAATAATATTGATGATTTAGTTCAAGAAAAGCCAGAAATATATGAAGAAGAAGAGCTTCATGATTTATTTGATAATGAAGATGAAAAAGATTCATTAGATAAATTAGAAGACGATGAAGAAATAACTTTATTTAAGTTGTTTGGAGATAAGTAATGTATTATTTCATTGGCATTAAAGGTACAGGAATGGCTTCATTAGCTGTCATACTTTATGATTTGGGTTATGAAGTATGTGGTTCCGACTTAGATAAACATTTTTTTACAGAAGATGAATTAGTTAAAAGAGGTATTAAGATATATTCCTTTAATCCTGATAATATCAGACAAGACTATACCGTTATTATTGGTAATGCCTTTTTAGAAGACTTTCCTGAAGTTATTGAAGCTAGAAAGAAATGTAAATGCTATCGCTATCATGAATTCTTAGGCGAGTTGATGAAGAAATATAATTCTATAAGTATTTGTGGATCACATGGTAAAACTACTACTACAACTATGTGTAAAAGTGTCATTTCCAAGTTTAAGGATACAGGATATTTAATAGGCGATGGAGAAGGTTATATTAGTAAAAATAGTGATTATTTATGTGTTGAATCATGTGAATTTAGAAGACATTTTTTAGCTTATTATCCTAAATATGCCATCATTACTAATATTGAAATAGATCATGTTGATTATTTTAAAGATGAAATAGATTATTTCAATGCTTATCAAGAATTTGCCCATAATGTAAAAGAAGCGGTATTTTATTATGGTGATGATAAGTGGTGCCAAAAGTTAAAGTTTGACACTCCAGCATTTAGTTTTGGCTTAAGTGAAAATAATGATTATTATGTTACAAATTTAAGCAATGATAGTACTAGTTCTAGTTTTGATTTAATGCATAATAATAAATTTATCTATCATTATGAAGTACCTTTTGTAGGAGATCATATGATTATAGATGCTTTAGGTGTTATTGCTTTGGCTGATTATATGAAATTTGATCACTCAATAGTTGAAAAAGCTCTAGAAGAATTTGTTGGTCCAAAAAGAAGATATGTCATTGAAGAATATAAAGATACTATCTTCATTGATGATTACGCTCATCATCCAACAGAGGTTAAAGTTACTCTAGAGGCTAGTAGAAGAAGATTTCCTGATAGAAAGATAATCGCAATATTTAAACCACATCGAGCAAGTAGGGTATTATATTTTGCTGAGCAGTTTGCTGAGGCATTGTCATTAGCGGATGAGGTATATCTATTAGACTTTACTTCTATTGATGATAAGCAAGATGGCACTGATATTGATATTACTTATCTACAAAAATTAATTCCTGGAAGTGTTGTATTATCAGAAGATATTGATGGCGCAAGATTACTTTCAAATAAAAAAGGTGAATGTTTAGTATTCATGTCCAGCAAGGATATATATAATATCGCAAATATGATTAAGAAGCTTATCTAGCTTCTTTTTGTTAGCACTTACATATCATTGAAAAAATTTTCATACATGTTAAAATACTTGTGAGGAGAAAACAATATGGATGCTTTTATACAATCTTTTTCGGCATTATCACAACAATTATTACCTATTTTAGGTGCAATTGTTTTATTATGCTTAATCATTTTTTTAATCAAATTAATCAAAGTACTAGGTAGTGTAGATGCTACCTTACTAAAAACTCATGGAACTATCGATTTAGTTGATACAACAATTGAAAAGGCTCAAGCACCTATGGATACAGTTGTTAAGGTATCTAAGACTGTGGATAAGGCTCACGATAAGACATTGGAGGCTGTGGATAGTGCTAAAGATTATCTACTTAAATCTGCTGATAAAATCAAAGACAAGGTAGCTTCATATATTAATGATGAAAGTCAAACCGAAGAAGAACCAAGGCAAGGAAGTCCAGAAGATTTAAAACCAGGAGGAAGAAATGGCAAATATTGATAAGAATGTTAATGAAGTAATTGAAGATTTAAAGAATAAGATTGATAGTATTAATGAAGCTGCTGAAGGTAGTGAAAATGATATTAAGATTAATGAATTAAAAAATAATGCCATTGGTATCTTTAATGCAGCTATAGACAAAGTAATTGAAGCATCTAAGAAAATTTCTGATTCTCAAGAAGTTAATAAATGTATTGATTTAGTTTCTAATAAATCTAAAGAATTATATGATAAAACAATAACTAAAATTAATGAATTGAAGAAAACAGAAGTATATCAAAATACTAGTGAAACAGTTTCTAAGACTATAGAACAGGTTAAAACAGAAACAAGTGCTTTTGTTTCTAGTGCTAAGGAAAATATAAATAATTATTTTGAATCAGAGGAAGTAAAAAATAATATTGATAAAGCAAAATTAAAAACAGTTGATATCGCTGAAAAGGGACTAAAAGTATTAAAACAATGGTTAAAGCCTGATGAGGTTGATAAATGAAGAAAGTAACAATATACGAGGTCGCAAAAGAATCTAATGTATCATTAGCTACTGTTTCTAGAGTTATCAATGGCTCTTCTTCTGTTAAAGAAGACACCAAGAAAAGAGTTGAGGATGCTATTACAAAACTAGGCTATAGACCTAATGCCATAGCACAAGGTCTTGCCTTATCAAGAACTACTACTATTGGTTTAATCATTCCTTCTTCATCAGTATCTTTTTCTGGTAATATCATCAATGGTTTGTGTGATATTGCTAAGATTTATGAATATTCAGTATATATTCATACCATTACTGAAGGCGTTACTAATATAAAAGAAATCATTGATGAGGTAATTAAAGCAAGGGTAGACGGTGTTATTATCTATGCTGATAAGGATTTAGATGATTCTATTAAATTATTAGATGAATATAATATTCCAATTGTTGTTATGGGCAATAAGATATCTTCAGATTCTATTTGCTCTGTTTATGTTGATTATCAAAAAGCAACTTATGAATTATGTGATACTTATTTAAATAAAGGAATTAAGGATATTGCCATCTTACAAGATCATCGAAATGATGTTATATCAGAAGAGATGCGAAAGGGTGCAACTGAGGCATATAAGAAGCATAATTTAGAATATAATGGATTTATTGAGGTTTCTAAGGATAACAGATCTACTTATAAGTATTTAAAATCATACTTTAAGACTCATAGACATCAATTATTCATTGCCAATAGAGACTCTCAAGCTCTAGCTGTATTAAATGCCTGCGCTGGTCAAAATATTGCTATTCCTGATGATATGGAACTAGTATGTATGAATGAAAGTAAATATACTTCCGCAATTAGACCAGAGATATCTTCATTTGTTGTTCCTAAATATGATTTAGGTGCTGTAAGTATGCGTTTAATGACTAAAATGTTGAAAGAAGAAGAAGTAGAAGAAAAGGAGAAGTGTCTAGATATTATATATTCACCAAAAGACACAACAAAACAATAGAATATGGGAATTTATGAAGAATTAGTGTGGCGTGGTTTAATCAAAGATGAATCTTCGCCAGAAATAAAAGATTTATTAAATAAGGGTGGCTTAACTTTTTATATAGGAACCGATCCAACAGGAGATTCTTTACATATTGGTCATTTTTCATCTTTTTTAATATCAAAAAGATTAAAAGATGCTGGCCATAATCCAATACTATTAGTAGGTGGTGGAACTGGTTTAATTGGTGATCCAAAACCAGATGCTGAAAGACCAATGATAACTAAACAAGAAGTTGACCACAACTTTGCTTGTTTAAAAGCTCAAGCTGAAAAACTTTTTGGTTTTGAAGTTGTCAACAATTATGATTGGTTACATTCAATCAGTATTATTGATTGGCTTAGAGATGTAGGCAAATATTTTAATGTTGGTTATATGTTAAATAAAGATATTGTTAGAAGAAGATTAGATGAAGGTATTACTTATACAGAATTTTCTTATATGACAATGCAAGCTTATGATTTTATGCATCTATATGAAACAAAAGGTGTAACATTACAAGTTGCTGGTCAAGACCAATGGGGTAATATTACTGCTGGTATTGAATTAGTTAGAAAGAAATTAGGCAAAGAAGTATATGGTTTTACCATGCCTTTATTAACTAAATCTGATGGTACTAAATTTGGTAAAACAAATGGTAAAGCTATTTGGTTAGATATTAATAAGACAAGTGCTTATGAAATGTATCAATTCTTTATTAATTCGGAAGATGATAAGGTTATTGATTATTTAAAATTCTTAACATTCTTATCTAAAGAGGAGATTGAAAGATTAGAAGAATCAAATAAATTACATCCAGAATTGCGTGAAGCACATAAGGCTCTTGCTAGAGAAGTAATTACTTTCATTCATGGTGAAAAAGCATATGAAAGTGCTGTTAAGATTGCTGATACATTTTTTAAAGGTAACTTAAAAGATTTAACTTATGATGAATTAAAACAAGGTACTGCTGATTTGCAAAGAAGTAAATTAGAAGATGGTGTTGGCTTAATTAATGCTTTAGTTGCAGTTGGAGCATGTAAATCTAATAGAGAAGCTAGAGATTTAATTAATGGTAATTCTATCAGTGTCAATGGTGAAAAGGTTAATGATATTAATTTTGCATTGCATAAGGCTGATGCTTTCAATAATGAATTAACAATTATCAAAAAGGGTAAGAAATTCTATTACGCTGTTGAGTTTTAATATGAAAAAAATATTATTAATATTACTTTTATTATGCCTATGTGGATGTGACAAGATAGGTAAAGAGAAAGTTGATCCTAATCAAAAGTATGCCAATATAATTGAAAATATCCAAGAACACGAAGAATTCTCGGATAATTCTAAGTATTATGACATTTCAGCAGAAATAGCTTCAATTGATGGTGCTTATCGTTTCTATGTAACAATTGATAATCCTAAGGTTGCTATATACGATTTAGAAGTTGTTGCTATAGAAGAAGGAAAAGACTATAGCACAACTATGGCTGCTAATGTTGGTATATTTGAAGATGAAGATTATGCCATGATACCAAATCAAGCAAACCCTGATAAAGGATATGTGAAGGGACTTGTTGTTTCGGCAACAACAGAAAGTCCTGAAACAACTTTATATATTAATGTTTCTTTTAAGAATGAAGACTATTCATTAACTCGTAGTGAATATATTAAATTAGATGTTAAATATGGAGAATAGTGATGTCAAATAAAAATAAAATGCAAGAATCACTATTAATGGGAGCTCTAGCTAGCTCCTTTGGCATCTTTCTTTCTAAAGTATTAGGCCTATTTTATTATTCACCATTATCAGAAATTGCTGGTGAATCTAATATGGCCTTTTATAGTATTGTATATACCTATTATGATTTGTTACTACAAATATCTGGTGCTGGTATTCCTTTTGCGATTGCCTCATTAGTTGCTAAATATATAACTAAAAAAGATTATAAAACCTGTCTATTAGTTAAAAAATTAGGTACTTCTATTGTATTAACATTAAGTTTTTTGATTGCTTTAATATTTATATTTATAGCTACTCCATTAGCTAGACAATCACTTGGTTCTAGTGCTCCAATAAGCGATATTGAAAATCTAAGAAATCTATTCTATGTTTTAACAATCGCTATTATCTTAGTTCCTTTTTTAAGTTCTATTCGTTCATATTCGCAAGGTTTAAAAAGATTAGATATCTATGGTGCATCACAAGTATTAGAACAATTAGTAAGAGTACTAACAATCTTAATTGGTGGATATATATTTGTTAAGATATGGAACTTTGAAAATATCTGGGCTATATATGTCGCAATCGTTGCAGCATCAATTGGTGCTTTAGTGGCAATTATCTTTACTAAATATTTTTCCAAAAATGATGTTAAACATATCGAAGATTTAGCGAATGCTCAAGAAGAAAATTATGATATTAATAAATCACAAATAATAAAAGAAATATTAGCTATTGGAATTCCATATTTAATTATTTCTTTTTTATCTACAGCTGGGCCTTTAATTAATACAACTTTCTTTTTAGATTATGTAACTAAGGCACACGGCCAAGAAATCTATGAATCAATGAAATTATCTTCTGGTATCTTACAAGCAAATATTGCTAAGATTGCCAATATTCCCTCTGTTTTAGCCTTAGGCTTTGGTTCAGGTATGGTGCCATATCTTGCTGAATCCTTAGAACAAAATGATAATCAAAAGATAACTAAACAAATAAATTCAATATTAGACACAACTTGTATTATCCTTATACCAATGTGTTTAATATTCTTATTCTTTGCTAAGGATATTTACTTTATTATGTATGGCAATAGTAATTTAGACTTAGGCGCAAGTTTATTCGCTGTAAGTACAATCCAAATCTTCTTAGGCACTATTGCACCAATATTTAGTTCAATTATGATGTCTTTAAAATTAAGAAAAGCCTCTATATTTACTTTGATTATTAGTTTCTTAGTAAAATTTATAACTTTCTTCCCATTAGTAAAAATGTTCTATGCTTATGGAATGATATATTCATCAGCATTTTATTATTTATTACAAATATTAATTTATTTCTATTTCTTAAGAAAGAACTTTAATTTAAATTTATCTCAAACAATAAAAAGAACTTCTTTAATATTGATCTGTTCTTTAATTATGGTTATTCCTACTTATATATTAAATAATTATATTTTTACTATTACTTATACTAATAGATTAATCACCATTGTTTATATGTGTTTATATGGTTTAATAATGTTATTTATATATTATTTAAGTACTAAAAAATGTGGTTTATTATCACAGATATTTGATATGGAAGATATCTCTATTAAAAAATTATTAAGCAAATTTAGACTTTAAATAATTGATTACTTCATCAATTAAATTAGGTGGAGTTGATGCTCCAGCACTAACATATACCTTATTAACATCCTTTAAATCATTTAAATCAATATCTTTATAACTTTGTATTAAAAAGACTTTTTTAATACCCTTATTTTTACCTATTTCTACTAATTTATTAGTATTATTAGATTTACTATCACCAACAATATATAGTAAATCACAATCATCTAATTTATAGATTGCCATTTGCCTAGAACTAGTAGCATTACATATTTCTTTTTCGATAACAATATTAGGATATTTTAACTTTGCCTTATCAATTAAAGAACTTAATTGTAGATAAGACATTGTTGTTTGGTTTGTTAGAAATAATTTATCATTATTAATATTTAATTTATCTAAATCATATTCATTAGTTACTAGATGTATCTTATTAGAAATAGATAAAACAGCTTCTGCTTCAGGATGTTTATACTTACCAAAATAAATTACATCATATCCTTTTTCTATATATTCTGAAATTATACTTTGAGTTTTTAAAACATCTACACATGTAGCATCAACATATTTTAAACCTTTATCAATTACTTTTTGTTTTATTGCTTGACTAATTCCGTGAGCTGTAAATATAACAATTCCTTCATGAATATCTTCTAATAACTCATCTTTACTTTTAAATGTATCATCAAGAGTTATAATATTCATTTCTTCTAACTCTTTTGAAACATGACTATTATGCACAAGCATACCTAAAACATAAATCTTTTCATTAGGATTATTAATCCTTGTTTTTTTGGCTAATTGAATAGCATTAACTACTCCTTTACAATAGCCACTTGGTACAAGCTTTCTAATTTCCATGCTTTAATTATATGGTAAAATATTCATCGTATGAATAAAGAACTTAAACAAAATACACTTGATTTTATAGCCTTAAATGGTTTTACAGAATTGAGCGCTGTACAAAATGAAGTGCTTAAAATATCAAAGACTCGCAAAGACATTATTGCCTTATCTAAAACTGGTACTGGTAAAACTCATGCTTATCTTATTCCTATTATGGAAATGATAAATGCAAAATCAGATAAGACCCAAGTTGTAATATCTTTACCTACTAGAGAACTTGCTTATCAGGTTAATCAGAATTGTAAGTTAATGCAAGAAGTTTTGCCAGACTTAAGAATACAATTATTATCTGGTGGTACTGATAAAAGTAGATCCATTGCGAAGATGGATAAACCACCACATATTGTCATTGGTACACCTGGTAGAATCAAGGATTTATTTTTATCTAATGCCTTAAGGGTAGACTTTGTGCAAATGTTTGTTATAGATGAAGCAGATATGACCTTAGACTTTGGTTTCTTAGAAGACATAGATGTTGTATTTTCTCATATGGTTAAAAATCCTCAAGTCTTATGTTTTTCGGCAACTTTCCCCGAAGAATTACAAAAATTTGTTAGAAAATATTTAAACAATCCAAGAATTGTTAAAGTCGAAGATAAGAAAAGAGATCCTAAAATTAAACATATTTTAGTTAATTGTAAGCATAAAGATTACAAACAAATATGCTACGAAATATTAGCTGGTTTTAAGCCATATGTATGTTTAATATTCGCTAATTCTAAAGATTATGCTGATGAAACATATGAATATTTAACACAAAATGGTATCAAAGCCTTATTACTACATGGCGGTTTAGATAGTAGAACTAGGCAAAAGGCTATTAAAGACTTACAAGCAAAAAAATATACTTATGTAATTTGTTCAGATGTAGCATCTCGTGGTATTGATATTGATGGTATCAGTCATGTTATTTCTATGGGCCTACCAAAACAACTTCAATTCTATGATCATCGAGCTGGTAGAACTGGTAGAAATGAAAATAATGGAACATGTTATTTATTGTATAAAGAGGAAGATATTCCAAGTATTAAAAAGCTTAATGAAAATGGTATAACATTTGAAGCTAAGCAATTTAAGGATAACGAATGGAAGACTGCAGTTAATCCTACTAAAAAAAGAGAAAAGAAAATAGATTATGAAGCAAGACAGATTGCTAAGAGTTTATATCGTAAAAATGAAAAGGTAAAACCAAATTATAAAAAGAAAAAGAAACAAGAAGTTGAAAGAATAAAAAGAAAGAAAACAAGGGAATATAT
>CAVDLK010000041.1:0-9916 GCA_963609745.1 Erysipelotrichaceae bacterium
TTTTTTCTCTTAGTGCAGAAGTAGATACTACTATTGTTGAAGAAACAAATATTGCAGTAGCTATTCCTACCTCGGCAACAACAAAAAATTCAGAAGCAATAAATCTTGTTTCAAACTATTTATCTACTGGAAAAAGTTTAAAAGGCTACAATATGCCGTTTTTGATTTGTGCTAGCGATAACAGTGTTGCTGTAATTGATAACACGGTTTCTGACACCGATAAAGAAATTGTAAATATTTTTATGACAGGTGAGGCAGATGATTATTATAAAAATTTTGGTATAACAACAAGAAGCAATGTAGGGAATGGCACCACATATACAGTTGATAGCACAAGTTATGGTGTAACTAAACTTGATGAACTTAAATATGGTGATGACCAATTTAAAACTGGAGTACTCAACACATCGAAATTAACTCTAGACCAACTCAATGCATCCTCATTTTATTTTGTTCCAGTTGGTGATACAACATACACTAGCGAATATTATATTTATGCAAATTTTCCTTCCACCACAAGTAGTACGATATATCAGTACTATCTTTGTGTTGATAGTAGTCTTGCTGAGGGCTATAATAATACGGCTGATTATGAATTAAAACTTGTTCGCAAGGATAAGGATGTACAAGTTGATAAATTTGCTACAAAATGGACTTTATCTCCAACTGGTACTGATGGCGAATTTATTTGTACTACAAAGGCTAATGTTTACAAATATAAAGCAGAAAGTAAAATTAATACATTAGTATATCTTAATGTAGGTGCTGATAAAGATTTTGCTACAAATGGTTTTATGTATATAACAACCCTTGATTATCTTGATACCAAATATCCTGCGGATGGAGATGTTGAAATTGATGCTCCTACAATTCGACTTTATGGCAATCTTAATATGCTCACTAAAGATGGTAATAATGTAGGGTATGATGGATATCGTATTATAGATGATGATAAAACTAATAATATTGTTGTTAAAAAAGATCTTGAAGGTGGTATTGCTCTTCCAAAAACATCAAAATCAACAACCGGTAATCTATATCGTTGGTCAGTAAATAAACCAATAAAATATGCTCGTAGATTTGAGGATTATACAAATGGAAGTTGGTACGATGACTATCTTAAACTTAACCCGTCAGAAAATATAGATCTTTCAAAGATTGATTATACTAAGTATGGATATGAGCCAGGAAAAACTCTAACAAGTAGCTCACAATATGCGGGTAAAAGTTTTTATTCTGTAATTAAATATACTCTTACTTATAGTGCTACGGGATTAGCGAACGGACATAGTCTAAGAGTGCGAGTTGGTACTGTAAAAGATAATAAAGTTTATGCTTCAGAAGAAATAAAAAGTGGTGATGGAGTTACAGAGGACAATTGGGTAAGCATTGCAGTACCTTTGGCTAGTGAGACAGGATTTAACTACACCATAAAAAGTGTAACCTTAAAGAATAGTTCAGGTAAAACTCTTAAAGCAGGTACAGATTACACAGAATATGAAGCTGGTAAACAACTTAATGCTAAAGCTGATTACTACTCTTTCTATATGCCAAAATATGCAGTTTCAGTAGAAGTAGTTTTAGAAAAAGAGGCTGTTCCTGTTAATACAAGCGCAAGCGGTTATTTTATAACCGAAGGCTCAAATGGTACAAAAAATTATTCAAATTCAATAACTAAAACTGGACTTAGCCCAATCAAACTTGCTGTTTCAACAAAGGGAATTGCTTCTAATGGTAATGATTCCATCATAATAAAAGAATATCCTGACTATGATAATGAATATTTTGTAGATAACGATGATGATATGGACTACACAATTAATAGTTGTAAATGGTATGTAAAAGTTGGTGATAATGGTGAATATAAGGCATTAAATAGTGAAATTACCTATGATGGCTCTAGAGCCACAACATCAACTTATGTTTATTTACCATCAGTTTCAAAAGATACAAAAGTCTATTATAAATGTGAATATACAGTTAAACGACCAAGTTCTAATACTGTAGGAGAAACAAAAGAATTAGTCCTTAGTGCAAATGTTACAGAAAATGATGTTCCTGTAAATTCTATGTATAGTTCTTATCAAGATTCTTGTGACAATTATTCAGGAACTTGTACCATTGGTAAAGATTATTATACAAGTGGTAAAACTTATGATGTAGGACATAAACTTAATTTAAAAACATCTAGATTACCTAATGGACATACCGTTATTATTAGCGAAGGACCAAATGTAGAAGATGATACCGTTTCTAATTTTAATTATGAAATCACATGGTATATTCAAGCAGCCGATGAAAGCACAAAAGCTATCGCATTAAATTCTACTCCTATAAAAATTTCACCATCTAGTGTAGATAATTTAGAAACTTCTTATACTTGTACACTTCCAAAGCTTTTAAACCAAAAAAATACTGATGCAAAGCTTTGGTATGAGGTAACAAAAATTGATAAGACAACAGGAAGAAATAGGAAGTTTAATTCAAGTGTTTCAACTTTAAATGTGAATTATTCAGGATATACTCCAAACATTGAAGATTATGATAGTTCTCTAGTAAATAGTCTGGAAGAGGATCATCTTTATATAAATGCTAGTCAAATAAAAAAATGGGAATATAGTACTGATAATGGTGCAACATATACCGAAATTCCTCTCACTAGTATTGCTACAAGCAGTGGTAATGCTCCTTTAGATGCCGTTAGAACTAATCCTGATCCTGATATTAGTGTAGGTAAAAATTGGACAAGCAACAAAAATGTTTATGGTTTTACAGTTACAGAAGCTGGAAATTATACCTTCCGTTTAACCAATGATATAGATAACAAGAGTACAATAAAGATTGATTTTACTTCTTTACATACACATGTGTGGAGTGATTGGATTTATGCCGAGGATTATCATTATAAGAAATGTACAGTAGATAATTGCCAGGCTGTTAAAGTTGGCGAAGATCATGTGAAAAATAGTAGTGGTCTTTGTACAATTTGCCAAAATGCAGAGCCTGATACTATTGCGGTTAATTTTGATACAAAAGGTGGAAAGTGGGTAAATAAATATAATCCTCCTGAAAGTTATAAACAAAATGAAACTTTAACTCTTCCAGGCGCAGATAATATAGAGAAGACAGGTTATAGTTTTGATGGTTGGGTTTTAAGCACTTCTACTTCAACAGAAAAAAATTATGAAGCTAAGTGGAAATGTAATCATACATTAAATACTAATCCACGTTCTTGCGTAAATACAACAACTTGTTCTGTTTGTAATGCTACTCTTGGATTAGTAGACCATGTTTTAAATGATGGCTATATTCATGATGAAAGTAGCCATTGGCAAACATGTGAAAATTGTGACACAAAATTAAATATAACTGCTCATAGTGGTGGAACTGCAACTTGTCAAAAACAGGCTGAATGTAGTGTATGCGATGCTAAATATGGTAGCAAAGATACTACTAATCACGAAGGACAAGAGATTTGGTTAAAGACTGATACTACTCATATTAAAAAATATAATTGTTGTGATGCAATTACAGTTAGTGAGGCGGCACATGATTATGATGGAAATAACGTCTGCAAAGATTGTGGATATGAGAATAATGTATGTACTCATATTGAAGGAACACAGTGGTATAACAATGCTAGTGACCATTGGCATACATGTATTAACGAAGGTTGCGGAACCATCATTAAATCAAGTATGGCTAAACATACTCCAAATCTAACAGCACCAACTGAAACTGAGGCTGTTGTATGCACAATATGCGATTATGTGATTGCTCCAGCACTTGGACATACATTTAATCAAAAGAATAAAGAAATTGCAGGAGCACTTATCTCACCTGCTGATTGCACTAATGACGCAGTATATTATATGAGCTGTTCATGTGGAGCAATCAGTCCTACAGAAACCTTTACTGACGAAGGTTCTGCTCTAGGCCATATAGAAATAATTGATCCACGAGTAGAACCAACTTGTACTGCTACTGGATTAACGGAAGGTAAACATTGTCAAAGATGTACGAAGATTTTAGTTAAACAAGAAGTTCTTGCGATGTTATCACATAATTATGGAGAAGATAGTATTTGTGATGATTGTGGATACGACAAAGACCATAAGCATAGTTATCATTTGAGATATGATTCTGTAAATCATTGGCAAGAATGCGAATGTGGTGATGTTATAGATAATAGTTGTCATGTTTATGATGATTCATCTGATACTACTTGTAACATTTGTGGTTATGAAAGATATATTGCACCTGAAACTGGCAATTTTGATTCAAATAAACCTGATGCAAAAGCAGGAATATCAACTATGATTGATATAATTCTTCTATTTGCTTTGATACCTGTACTTGCAACTATAATATTGATAGCAATTTTAATTAAAAGAAAGAAAATTGTAAGTTAATAAGGAAATATAACAAGGAGTTTTTATTATATAATGGGCTTAATGAAATACTTAATGTTAATAATATTTGTTGTTTCTACATATATTCATTTATATGCTTCTTTGAAGTTGAATCAAAAGTTACGTAATATATCAAAACCATTTATATTAAGTTCATTATTAGGCTTTTATTGTTTTGCTACTAAGGATATAAAGTTATATGTTGTTTTAGCTTTAATATTTTCTTTATTAGGTGATATTTTCTTAATTAAAAAGGGTGTTAAATGGTTTACTATAGGTGGTATCTTATTTGAAATATCACATGTATTCTTTATCTTGTCTTATTTATTAGATATTAAATTTTCTAATTTAAATATCATAGTAGTTATTGCTTTAGAGTTAATATATTTTATTGCGGTATCAATTATTTTTAGTAAACTAAAACCACATCTACCAAAACCTTTATTTTATCCAATGTTTTCTTATTTATTTGTGAATGGTACGATGAATTGCTTTGCTTTATTTAGAATGTTAAGTGCTAGAAATATAACTTATTTAATTAGTTTTATTGGGGCAGCATTATTCTTTGTTTCTGATTCAACATTATTCTTTGTTAGATTTAAGAAGGATATAGATCAAAGAAAGCATTTTATTGTTATGTTAACTTATTCAATTGGTGAGTTATTGATTGTTTTAGGTTTGATATAAAAGGGGGAAAATATGAAATATTATATGTATAACAGATTAGCTAATAATGGTATTAAGCCTACTATTAGTGAGGGAATTAAAGTAGTTGATTGTGTTGATATGGATTATGAAGAGTTTTTTAATAAACTTAATCCCGAAGATGAAGTAGTATTTATTGGTGGTGATGGTACATTAAATCATTTAGTTAATAGTGTTGATTGTTCAAAGATTAAAAATAATATCTATTTACTTCCAAATGGAACTGGTAATGATTTTATGAATGATATTGGTGGTAAGGTTAATGAAGAAATATTGATCAATAAATATTTAGTTAATTTACCAGTTGTACATGTAAAAGATAGAGATATTAAATTCTTAAACAACATGTCATTTGGTTTAGATGGTTATTGTTGTGAGATGGCTGATATTATTAAGGTTAAAAAACCTAATAAGAAGATTAACTATACAACAATTGCGATTAAGGGATTATTGTTTGATTTTTTACCTAAACATGCTTGGGTTGAAGTTGATGGTAAGTCTTATGAATTTGATAATGTATGGCTTGCACCTTCAATGAATGGCAGATACGTAGGTGGTGGTATGATGATGGCACCAAGCCAAGATAGAATGGGTGATACTTTAAGTTTAGTTTTATATTCTTGCAAGTCTAAATTAAAGTCATTGATTTTATTCCCTTCAATATTTAAAGGAGAACATGTTAGCCATACTGATGTTGTAAAGATAATTGAGGGTCATAAGATTCATGTTAAGTATGATAAACCATGTGCCGTACAAATTGATGGTGATACGGTTCTTGATGTAATTGAATATTGGGCTGAAAAATAAGAAATCCTAAAAAGGATTTTTTATTATATAATTTGTAGCGTATGGTTAAATTAGTAGTTGCGGATATTGATAACACATTAGTACCAAAACATAAAACACCTAGCGCTAGAACACTTAAATGTATTAGTGAATTCAATAAAAGAGGTATTCTTTTTGGTTTGGCAAGTGGTAGATCTACTGAAGGTTTAAGAGACTTGGCAAAACAATGGGGTATTCATTGTGATATTCTTATTGGAATTAATGGTGGCGAATATCAAGACGAAATTACTGGTGAGTATTATATTTTAGATAAATTAGATAAAAAATATATTAAAGAGATATTTGAAATAATGGAACCATTTAAGGATGAAGTTAATCCTAATATGAGTATTAATGGTATTAGATATGTAAGAAGATTGGATGCTTTAACAGAGGCTGCATTCAAATATTCCAAGGTTGGCAATGCTCCTGAAATAGTAAAAGATGAATCAATATTCTGGTCACAGGATGCTCATAAGGTTGGTTTTAGAACTCCAGCAAACATTATGAAAGATGTAGAAGAATGGGTATCTAAATTCCCAAGTGAACATTACAAAGGTTTTAAAACAGAGTTCACAATGTTTGAATTCACACCTATCGAATGTGATAAAGGCAAGTTGCTAGTTGAATTTTGTCATAAACATAATATTGATATTAAAGATTCTATTGGTATTGGTGATATGACAAATGATATATCTTTAATTAGTGATGCTGGCTTAGGTGTATGTATGCTTAATGGTTCAGATGATGCTAAAGCTGTTGCTGATGTGATAACAGACTTATCAATAGAAGATGATGGTTTTGCGGATTTTGTTGAGAAAAATATTTTAGTTTGACAGAGTGATGTCGGTATAAACCGACATTTATTATGGATAAATATGTCGGTATAAATGTCGGTATAACTTGATACAATGTCGCAAATATGTTAGTCTAAAAATAAGGAGGTATTCTGATGGTTTATATAGAATCTGAAGTATTAGAATTAAAGACAAAGTTTTCAGAATCAATTTGTAAAGATATTGTTGCTTTTTTAAACAGCAATGGTGGAGATTTAATTATAGGTGTAGATGATAATGGCAATGTTGTTGGAATAAATAATATTGATGAAACATCTAAAAAGATTTCAGATATCATAACAGATCAGATTGAACCAAATCCTCAAAGCTTAATTACATCAGAAATTATTTATGAAGATGGTAAAACTTTATTAGCTGTTCATATAAAAAAGGGAACTAGGCCAATATATTGTCAGAAAAAATATGGCTTTTCTTCAACAGGCTGTGTTATTAGAATAGGGACTACTTGTAAGAATATGAGCCAAGAACAAATCCAAGTACGTTATGAACAAAATTTCATAGATACAGATAGAATGCTTTTAACACCTGCCAGGTATGGAACAATATCTTTTAAAATTTTGAAGATTTATTATGCTGAAAAAGGATATCACTTAGATGATGCATCTTTTGAAGCAAATCTAAATTTAAGAACTCCAAGTGGAGAATATAATCAATTAGCGGAACTACTTTCAGATAAAAATATGATACCTGTTGTTGTTGCTAAGTTTCAGGGCAAAGATAAGACATCAGTATCTGAAAAAAATGATTATGGCAACCAATGTTTACTTTTTGCTTATGAACAAATTAAGAATCGTTTAGTTGCGGAAAATCTATGTATATCAAATACAACTGTAAGACCAAGAGAAGATAAATATTTATTTGATTTTGATTGTGTAAATGAAGCAATAATTAATGCTCTAGTTCATAATGACTGGAATATTTCACAACCTCTAATTTCTTTATATCAAGATAGGATAGAGATATTTTCGCATGGTGGTTTACCAAAAGGGCAAACTAAAGAAATGTTTTTCAGAGGTATTAGCCGTCCAAGAAATGATATGTTAATGAGAATTTTTATGAATATGAATCTTAGTGAACATACAGGTCATGGAATACCTACTATACTAGCAAAGTATGGAAAAGATGTTTTTGAAATAGGTGATAGTTATATATTAGTTACCATTCCTTATGATACAAATGTTGTAGAAAAGCTTTATCCAAATAATAATGTCGGTATAAATGTCGGTTTAAATTCTACAGAAAAAAGTACTTTAAAAATTCTTTTAAATAATTGTAATGAGACAACCCAAGATCTTGCTGAAGATATAGGTGTAACAAAAAGAACTATTGAAAGAACTGTTAAGAAGCTACAAGAAAAGGGTTATTTAACTAGAATTGGTGCTAGAAAAAATGGTAAATGGATAGTAATTAGATCAAATTAAAAAAAGAAGGGCTTTGCCCTTCTTTAAAATTAATGGCTAATGATTTTATTAGTTGGTTGATTGTTGTAGTGTTACATCTATGTCAATCATCTTACTGTTACGGCTTACTGTTACTTTTACTACATCACCTATTGCTTTAGAGTCTAAGTATTTAGATAAGTCAGCATATGATTTAACTTCATTATCATCTATAGCTGTAATAACATCATTTGCTTGTAGACCTGCTTTATCTGCACTACCACCTTCAATAACTTCAGATATTACTACACCACTTGTAGTGTAATAAGAATTGCCTGTATATACTTTAATACCTAATGCTGCACGATCTTTTACATAGCCATTTTCAATAAGTTCTTGAACAATTCTTACAACTGTATTAGATGGTATAGCATATCCTAGACCTTCGACAGATGTTTCAGAAGTTGAAGAACTAGACTTCTTAGCATTTACAATTCCAACGATATTACCATTGATATCAAATAGGCCGCCACCAGAGTTACCAGCATTTACTGCGGCATTGGTTTGAATTACATCCATATAAACATTGTTGATATATATTTCTTTACCTAAAGCAGAGATAATACCATTTGAACAAGTTATACCAGCGCCTAATGGATTGCCAATAGCAATTACATCTTCACCCATCTTTAATTGATCAGAATCGGCAAAACTAGAATAAGGCAAATCTGTTTCGTTTATCTTTAAAACTGCTAAGTCTGTTCTTGTATCATAACCAATAATTGTTGCTTGATACTCATTGCCATTGTATAGGGTTACAGTAACAGCATCATCGCCTGTTGCGCCATCAATAACGTGTTCATTAGTTACAATATAACCATCAGCTGAGATAATAACACCAGAACCCTTAGATTCTGAATAACTTGAACTATTTCCACCATAATTGAAGTAATAAAAACTTGAAGTAGTAGATTGTACCTTTGCCACAACTTCAACAACAGTGTTATATGCTTTATCAATTGCATCAGTATATGAGGTTTCTTTCTTATTAGAATATTGCACCTCATTAATAACTATAGAGTTATCAGCAGTGTTAGTGCTTGTATTTTGATAACCATAAATACTTATTACTCCATATGTTCCTATTCCCGCGCCTAGTAAGGCAACTAGGAAGACTACAATAATATTTTTAATACTTAATTTCATATTTGTTAGTTCCTTTCTGAGATGTGTCTTAACATATCTACACCATAATGATAGTGTTTCAATGTGAAGTTAAACTGAAATTTCATCAATTCCAAAATTAAGTTATAATTGTTATATGTCGCAAGTTAAAAAATTATCTTCAAAGATGGTAAAGCGTAACTTTACCACTATTGGGTTGTTGTTAATAATATATATACTTTTTGTATTGATTATTCCGTATTTCTTACATTTATATTTGGAAGATAATACATCATTATTAAAAGATGAAACAATATTTTATGGTCTTAATTATTTGATTATTGTTTTTGGTACTTTAATTCCTTTCTTTATTATGCGTAAATTTGCGGGGATTAAAGTTAAACATTTAATAAGGAAGGTAAATGCAACATTTATTGATTTATTTGTTCAGGCTATTGTTTTCTTTAATATATGTTTTGCTTTAACTTATGTTTCCAATATTATTATTAATAGATTTGGTTTAGAGGGTAGATTAATATCAGGTATAGGTATTAGCGATAATATAGATTTAAAT
>CAVDLK010000042.1:0-9799 GCA_963609745.1 Erysipelotrichaceae bacterium
ATGGATGACTGGTAAAAATAAAGATAATGAATATATAGAATTTGATAGTGACATTAATAAAATAAAAATATATAAAATGACAGAACGACCTATAAGTTATATAAAGACTTGTAATAAAGAAGATGCAGTAGTAGTAATGAGGATATTGGGAGTAAGTTGTACTAATGCACATTTGAATGGTGATTTAGATAATGTAGAGAATGCATCGAAGGCAAATAAGCAATTTGGCAAGTATATATCCAAAGATGAATTATTGTATATGTTACCGTATTATGTTGCTGTAAAGCTTGATTTTTATAGTACTGGAAAGAATCCTTATAATGATAATATAGATTATAGGGTTATTGATACGATATATAGGTCTGCAGATAAAAAAGAAAGATATAAGAAGGACAATAAATTTCTTCAAGATTGTTTGTTATATGTATTATGTACGAATAAGCATAAGGTTTCTGAAGATATTTTTTATAAAACTTGCGAAGAAGAATTGGACCAAGTTCACAAAGAAACTGAAATATATAAGCTATATAGAGAACTTGTAGAAGCTACTGGAATAAATGGTCTTAGAAACATACAGAAGTTGCATAAAGAGTTGAAAGCTTATATAGAGAAGCTCAAGTATATGTTAAGTGTGTTTCAGTATGATGTAATTAGACCAAAATTACTTGACTATGAGTTGTTAAAGTGATAAATAGGTATATAGAAGGTGGTTTATATGTTGACAGATAAGCAGATTGCGAATATGAAGGTTAATCAGAATAGCTATGTAGTTATTCGTGAGAGTCGTTTAGTGGCGTTGGAAGAGAAGTTGAAGAATTACGAGAAGTGTTTAGCAAGAGTTAACAAGGTATACGGAGAACTGAGGCAAACATGTAGAGAACAGAATAGGATGTGTGAGAAGTTGTTAGAGGCATTTAAGAATTATGGACGTATTAGATGAAATTCAGAGTTATGCAGCATCCGGGTTAACTGAGAATGAAGTAAAAACCTTATTGTCTATAGAAGAGTTTACAGATAGTGAGTTAGCTTCTTATAGGCTTGGGAAGTGTCGTGGAAAGTCTGAGGTTGCTCAAGCGTTGTTAGACAAGTGTAAGATGGGTAACATGCAAGCGATTAGTTTGTATTTGAAGTGCAATGGTTGGGCAGAGACACAGAAGTATGATATAGCCAGTATGGTATATGGCGATGATAATGAAGATGTTAGTGTAGATGATATATTAACTACATTGAAAGAGCATGAAGAAGAGATTCCAGGTATAGACAAGTTTGTAGGTAGTGGAGATGAGTCAGAAGATACTTCATCTGAATGAGTTTTATTATAATTATATTTATCACATGTATGGTAAGTATTTTAGGTTTCCTTACATAGATCGTATCTGTAGTTGTTTAGAGAAGTGTGTTACAGGTGAGATAAAGAATTTATTAATCAATATACCACCGAGATGTTTTAAGACAACTATAGTATCTAGAGTATTTCCAGCGTGGTATATGTGTATGATGCCAGAGTGTGAGACTATATTGACTAGTGCTACCGGTACTTTAGCTGGTGATAATTGTATGGCTATTCGCAGGTTGTTACAAGAGTCTTGGGTACAGAGTTTACCATATAATAAGTGTAAGATTGATCCAAGAAAAGATACGCAGAATTATTTTAGGACACTTCAGAATGGTAGTATATATTCAGCTGGATTAGGTGGGACAATTACGGGTTTTGGTGCAGGTAAAGCTAGAGATATTTTTGGTGGTTGTATAATAATAGATGACCCCTTGAAAGCCAGTGATGCAAGAAGTAGTACAATGTTGCGGAACAATGTAGAGTATTATACAGGTGTTTTGAAATCCCGTAGAAACAATGTAAAGAGTACTCCCATGATATGTATAATGCAGCGGTTAGCCCCCACAGATTTATCCGGATGGTTATTAGAGAATGAAGGAGATTCTTGGTATCATTTGGTGTTACCAGCGATAGATACCCAAGGTAATGTATTGAATCCATTGACATTATCTCGTGACGAGTTAGACATATTGAGAGATACAGATCCATGGACGTATTATGCTCAGTATCAGCAAGCACCTAGAGTAGTATCTGGTAATATAATACATGAAGATTGGTGGAAGTATTTTGATTTACAAGAGAAGGTATTAGATTTATCACAAGGGTATTGTTTTATTACAGCAGATACCGCATTTAAGGCAAAAGAGAGTAGTGATGAGAGTGTTATACAGTTATGGTATGGAAATATTCATGGTTTGTATTTGGTAGACGCATTATATGGACGTTGGGAGTTTCCAGAGTTATTAAGTAACATGCATATTTTGTATGACACTTATGCTAGGTATGTGAAAGATATTTATATAGAAGACAAGGCAAGTGGGCAATCCTTGATACAAACAATGTTGCGTGAGGGTTTGCCAGTACAAGCATGGTTACCAAAAGATTATGATGTAGGTTCTGATAAGGTATCCAGAGTTATGGCAAGTGTTTTACCAATATATCAAGGGAAAGTACATTTACCGATGAATCAAGAGTTTACCAGAGCACTTGTAGAGCAATCCACACAATTTAATAGAGATATGACACAATTACATGATGACCATGTAGATGCTATGACAATGGCTGTAATAGTTTATAAGTCTATGTGCTAAAAAAAGGTCTATTAGAATATTCTAATAGACCTTAGGTGTGTAAAGAAAATGACTAAAAACTTTACATTAAGTATTTATTCAAAGTATTAGTTATTTTATTATCTTTATAAAATTGTTTTAGTTCAAAATAGTGTTTAACAAGCATAGTATTATCAAAATCGTTCATATAAATTACACTGTTTTTATTTGATTTTGTGTTAGTTTCTATATGGAACCAGTGATCTTCTAGCATTATAGTTTCATATATGTTATATGTGGTGCTATCTATAAGTTTGTGATAGTCATTTTCTGATAGTACTAAGATACATTTTTTATTAAATGTGCAGTTCGTTTGAATAATATTGATAGCATATAAAATTGTTATATCATCAGAATTATCAGTACAAAGTTCACAAGTATTTTTATAGTGTTGTGAGTGGCAATAATTCTTGTGTTTCCATAGTTTTGTGAAGTCTGGGTCTAAGAATACACCTTCGATAATCATGTTTGCTGTAGTAGTGTCTAAAATGTTTTCCATAATATTAGTCCTCATTTGCATAAAAATTAACCATAGCTTCAGCATCCATACTAGAATATGATGGTACCCAAGTATTTGGCATTAGTCTTTGTGATATACTAAAGTTATCAATAGGTTCGCCAATATGGTAACCTTGTAAATCAAATTCTATTGGTGCGTATTGTTGGTATTCAGCTATGAATTGGTCAGGGTTAATACCTTGTAATGAAACCATATGTAGTTTATAGTTTGCTGTGTCTAATACATTAAAACATATTTCATATTTGCTATATCTTTTAGCACTACTATGACATCCAGGGCATTTTTCATTTGCTAAGTGTTTGAATACTTTCCATTTGCCACCGTCTTGATAGAAATGTACGATTTTTACAGAGGGTTTAGCATCTAATAAAATAATATTTCTGTCTGTGCTAAAAATTATGTCTTTACCTTTGAGGTTAATTGTTACATACTTTTGATTGCCACTTGCGTATTCGTAAAATTTGGTCATTTTTGTTAGTCCTACATTGTGCTGTTTTCAGGCAGCAACTATTAATATTATTTATTGTACATTTGGTGCGCTCATTCCAGGTGCTATAACATTTACGCTATTTCCATAGGTATTTTTGACACTTTGTAGTGCTTTTTCAGTACCACCACCAGTTGAGTTGATGTAAACATTTGTAGTGCCATTAACCTTTTGGTTATTATTAGTAGTGTTATTAGTAGTATTTGCAATGTTATTTGAAGGTACTTGTTGAGTGTTTTTAGCAGTTACTTCCACAGCTTCTTTTATATTAGTGTCACCACCTCCGAAAATACCTTTGAAGAATCCAGTTACTTTAGATACAACACCAGAGAATTTATCAGCGTATTCTTGTATTTTATTGAATACACTTCCAATAATTTCAGTTACAGTGTTGAATGCATTGGATATTGTTTCGATAGCGTTGTTGATAAAATCAGAGACACTAGTGAAAATACTTTTAAGTGCTTCCCAGCCTTTTTGTCCATATTCCATGATGGCACTAAAAGCGTTTTTCATAATTTCCACTACAGCTGGGCATTTCTTTTCGAATACTTTCCAGAGCTTGTAGAAACCAGTTGCTTCAAACCCTTTTGTAAACCATGTATATAGTTCTTCGATAGCTATAATAAGTGCTAGAATTATTAGTGTTATTGGGTTTGTAGCAAGAGCCTTGAAGGCTAAAGCTAGAGATTTTATACCAGTTATAAGAGCAGGTAATTTAGACACAGCCAAAATACCAATTAGAGCTAGTATTACTTTAGTTAGTATTCCAGACCTATCTAAGAATTTTAGAATGGGTTGGAAGAATCGCATAATTGGTGATAGTGCACTAAATATTTTATCAAGTACGCCAATAATAACACTAAGTACATCAGCTACAACTTGTAAAGCTTTGCCAAGTATTTTAGCAAATATTTGAATACCACCTTGTATGATACCATTAGAGTTCATAGCCATCTTTTTGATAGCATCTACAATTTTTTGTAGTGATGGTGCTAGGTAGCCTAGAAATGTATTTGCTAGGCTTTTACCAATAAGCATTAGTTGGTTCATTGTTTTTGAGAATGTAGCTAGTGCATTTACAGCTTTAGAAGGTACTACCGCACCTAGAGATGCACCTTCAGCTCTTAGTGCGTCAATACCTTCTTTACCTCTCATAAGAAGTTTTACAGTGTCTTCAGATATACCAATTTTCTTACCATAATCCAGAGCCTTTTGCATTGACATTTTTGATATTTTTGTAGATACTTCTGTTAGTACCTGCAAAGAGTCTTTCAGATGTCTACTGGAGTCTCTGGATGATATACCTAGTGCATATAAACCTTCATTGAATTTCCCAGGTACAGGATTTTTTAGTTCACTTTGTAGTTTAGCTAAGTCACCACCAACACTTTCGAAGCTAACACCAGTACTTTCACATGCGTACCTTAGTTCTTGTAGGCTTTCAACAGATTGTCCACTATTCTCTGATAAACTTTGTAGTTTTATTGCAGAATCACCAGCTAGTTTTGCAAAGGTTATTAGAGAAGTACCAACAGCAACTGCACCTATAGCAATTTTTTTAGATGCAGCTTGTAGTTTTTCGAGGCCTTTCTTAAGTTTATCTATATTACTAAGTGCTTTTGAATCTAGTTTTGTGCTAAGTATTGTGGTTAATTCTTGTGTCATGTAACTACTCCTGTTGCTTATTTGCTATGTATTCACAATAGTCTTGCCAATCACAAATTAATAGTGCATCATAGAACTCTTGAAGATTCATTGAATTAATTTCATTAACACTACAAATGTTATGTTTAAGAATACGTGATACCATAGCAATGTAACCTAAACCTTCAGGGATATTTATATTAACACCGTTAAAAACTAAGCCTTTTCGTTTTTCAGAGTAGCTAGCATTGATGGTAAAAAAGGTTGTACTAATCCCCATGTGGCTCTAACACCAGCTTCGAATAAGTCTTCCGGATATTCATTAAACCATTTGTTGAAAACTGCTTCATTGTCTAAAGATTCGTTTTTATTGTTATAGCAGCGTCCAAGAGCGTCTTTTAGTATTTTTGGTAGGTCTTCATTTGCGCCTAAGGATGTTATTGCTTGTCCAACATTTTGTCCTTGGAGTAAGAATGGTGAAAGTAATTGAACAACTTTAGTACCAAATGAGAGAGCTTCCATAGGTGATAAAGTATGATATTTGTATTCTCTGCCATTAACTGTAAAATTCATGAGTTCTTGTTTCATTTTTTTATATACCTCTATAGATATTTATATGTATATTACAGGGTATTGTAGATATATAAATCTACAATACCCTTAGTGGTTTATAGATTGCTTAGATTGTCTGAAGCAGATGTTAATGTGAATTCCATAGTACCTTGTGTTTTATCACCAGTGCTAAGTTCACCAGGTCTGCTAATAAATGCATCAGTCATACTAAAGCAGATGTCAGCACCTGTTCTAAAAATAACAGTGCAACCTTCTGAAGATTTTTCTTGTAATAATCTTAGTGCATTTAAGAAACTGATACTTCTGCTAGTTTCGCGTAGTGTGAATTTAACAGTAGCACCTTGGTTTGTTGCAATGTTGATGCCAGCACCGTCAGTACCTTGTGTTTTTTGTACTTCACCACCTTCTAGTGTAAGTGTTAGAGAAGTACCTTCAGCAAAATCCTGAATAAGCACACCATCAACTGTTAATGTAGTATTAGCTTGATTATATACTCTATTCATATTTTAATACCTCAATTGTAGACAGATACACTTGTCTTCACACTATGCATAGCACCAGCTTCATATGCTATAATTTCGATAGGTGGTGCTAAGCGTGATGCTCTTTCAGATGTAGTTGCAGAAGCTACAGCAGCTGGTTTGATTTCAGTTGCTGGTAATACTTTCACACCTGATTCTACAGATGTATCTTCAACTTCTCTGTCAGCAAATGTACCGTTTCTAGTATATCTATTGTTGATTTTAGAACATGCTGATACTAATAAGTTTTGACCTGCAGTTGTATAAGGTACTTTTTTGTTTCTTAAGAATACATTATATACTTCAACTTGTAGTTCTTCTTTATAGTTATCTAAATTAACTAAAGAGTCTGTGAACCATGTATCTGCACATTGTTTGCCTTCACGTATTATACTGCTAGAATTACCCATAAGAACATAGCAATTTACATTTCTAGCATCTAATGCATTAACTTGTGTTTCTGTTAATGGACTTGTAGCAATGCCATCTAATTGCTTAAATTTCATTGTTAGAGTACTATTTTCTAATGCATAGTTTGTAGATAGTGCTAATGCTATGTAGCTCATGTCAGGATATGCAGCGGAATTGTGATAATATATAATGGATGTACGCTTTAATTGCTTATCCCATCCATAATATGCTACACTGTCAGTATTAGAAGTGTTGTAGGCATTTGGACTATTTGTGCAAACACTCAAATAACAAGGTGCATTAGCTTCAGCCCAATCCATAGCCTTTTTGCAATTATCACTATCACGATATTTTGCATCTAATACCCAACCATAACAATCCTTTCCATTACATTTAGCAGCCTTACGAATCAAAGCTAATTCTGAAGTAATATCACCAGGAGTATAACCTTGAATTAAGCTGGTTGCTGTGTCTTCAGTACACATACAGAATGAACTAATATCTGTACCAACACCTTCTAATGTATACATATAAGATAATTCAGCACCATCTCCTGTAGTAGTTGTAGATATCTTAATGTGGTGTGTAGTTGTATCTACAGAAACATTAACAGGTGCACCAGATGTCTGAATAACAGTATTAACTACTGTCAAAATCTCTTCTACAGATGTACAAGCTGAAAAGTCAATATCTTTTATTTGATAATTTTGACCATTAACATCAATCTGTAAAGAACCATCAGTAACACCCATTAGGTACTGAATATTGGTTAACATTCCAGATTCTAGCACTGCACTTGTGGGTTCTTCGAAAATTCTACCAATTGCCATTGTAGTAGGTCTGGTAGAACGACTAAAGAAGGCACTAGCTGCATAATATGGTGCTGTAGAAACACCACATGCTTCTGCTACACTGTCTAAAGAACTAAAATACTGAATTCGGCCATTATCTGCACTAAATTCGCAATTAGGTGTAGCAAAACATATCATAGTCATATCGGTTGCCAATTCCGATTCGGGCCTAGAGATACTTACACTAACGTCTAAGTCTCTAGGTAAGCTTGTTTTAGGACAACTTACAACATTTGCCATATATTTTACCTCGTATAGAGTTATTTATTATTATCCTTTGGTACCACTTGTATAACAGTACCATCACCAATAAATTTTAGTCTGATATTTCCAACATCAAACCAATCCATTACAAATTCTCTGTTGAACTCGCAATAAAAATTTATATTCACACTAGCACGTTCTTCGATTTTACCACCAATACTTGTAGAGATATCTTGTACATTTTCGACATTTGATAAGCCTAATAGGTTTTGAGTATGTACTAGATTACTTTGCAAGAACGCTGCTAGATTAATTGTAGTATTCAATGCATCTTTGCCAAATATCGAGAGCTGTACAGTACAATATGCTGGCAATAGTACTGTTTCAGATTCATTAGTTTTGTCAAAAATATTATCTGCATTATATATTGGCAAAGTATCAATGTTTTGCCAATAAATTGTAGCATAATTCTCAGTTTTTGGCCTTGCTGCATTGCGTGTTTCTACAATCACATTAGCAAGACCTGTTGCAGATTTTATTAAAGCAATCAATATTTGGTTAATACTATCGGTGGTTAATTTCATTCTTGTACCCTTAAGCATGTATATATTTTCTGTTTACTGTTGTTCTCTACTAAACAACTGCCTATAACTCTATATTTCATACCATTATGCAGTATATAGCTTTGTTTTTGTGAGTCACTTTGATTATCACAGAAATACAATTGTACATTAGCATTACATACTAATGCAATCCCAGCAACACTTTGTTCACCTTGTTGTAATAACTGTATATCTTCAGGAGCCAAGCTTAGTACTACTGCATATATCTTTCTGGGATCTATAGGCTCTTCTACCCACACTCCTGAGTCGTTATAACCAGCATTATAATCATTAACAACCACAAACTGTCCATATGTAAATACCACATCTGAAAAATCTAATTTTATCATTTTACTCTATATCCCACTGAATTTAACATTTTGCCACTATCTATCAAAGGCTTATTACCATGCTTATGTTTTAGAGTAGACTCTGCATTAGGCTCATAAGAACCATTCTTAATTTCATTCCGAATTATCTGCTTAGCCTTAGCACCAAACTCTGTAAGTGATTTCTTTATATCTTTAGATGATAACAAGTTGAGCTTTTTATATTCTGCAATTATTTTTTTCATTGCATTGTCATAAAAAGGTCTTCTTGGAATATCTCTAGTTCCAAAGTTGTTCCATACAGCAATGTCTATAACATCTGCAGAACACATACCAGGAATAAAGCCAAAATCAACACTGTGACCTGCTATATTCTTCAAAGACTTCTTATAATCATCTAACATGTTCTTCATTTCACTAGATATCCTATAGGTGCATATATTTCTAACAAGCTTAATACAATCATACCATACTTGGTTGTACTTAAGGTATTTAGAAATGCACTATTACTATCTGGAATATATTGCAAAGTACCACTTGTAGATATACTGGATGTACCTACAGATTTGCTTGTAGTTATTGTAGTATCACCCATATCTTTTAGATTAACTCCAGTATACTCTTCAGTATCTACAGGGTCTATAGAATACCTTGTATATACTAAATGTGCTGTAGTAAAATTGATAATGTCATCTAAAATACTAGGCTTAACATACATTTCACCAAATAAGTCTATTGCAATAGTTGACCAAGGTTCAACTTGTTCTTCAGATAACTTGTTGAACTCTGGAAAAACCTGCATAAACTTATTATAATCAAATTCTACTACAGTGTTCATAGAGATACCGTGCCATTAACTTCTAAATCAATGTTCTTAAGATGCTTACCTTTTTTCTGCTTAAGCTCTTTAGGTGCTTCTACTTTTTCGATTTTTGTTGCAGTGTCTTCTGTAACAACTTCTTTGCTGTCAATAGCAAATATACCACAGTC
>CAVDLK010000043.1:0-9682 GCA_963609745.1 Erysipelotrichaceae bacterium
TCATTAAAAATACCTCCTATTTTTAATTATACACAAGCGTTTTAAGGCTAGAATGATAAATAACACATCCTAGCCCCAAAACTAATTAAATTTAAGCATTCTTGAATGCACGAACGAATGTATATTTAGAAGTAAATACAGTGTCCTCGAAATGATGTACAAATCTAACCTTGTCAAGATTTGCGTCCATGTCAGTACGAACTGC
Source organism: Erysipelotrichaceae bacterium (assembly GCA_963609745.1). Lineage (GTDB taxonomy): Bacteria > Bacillota_I > Bacilli_A > Erysipelotrichales > Erysipelotrichaceae > Colivicinus. The sequence continues at coordinate 206 of CAVDLK010000043.1, forward strand.
ATTGTAAGAGTTTCTAACTTGTACAGTGCGTGGATCTACTAAGATTGCATATACACCATCAGCGTCAGCAGTTGAGCCTAATGAATCTACAGCCTTAACTTCTACGCCAAGTGCTAATCTCTCTTGATTAAATGCACCAGCTAATGTGTTTACATCTAGTGAAGGTATAATTCCTTGATTAACTACTAATACAAGACTAGGAGCTGCACCAATTAGTTCACCACTCAAACAGTTCTTAGTATTTCTATCAGAAGCAACTTCTACAGCCTTCTTAATAGCTTCAATAAATGCTTCGCCAGTTTCTGTGTCGATTGGCTTTGCTAAAGTTTGAACCATGTTAGAATCAGTAACTGCTTTAGCCTTGCCATATAAGTTTCCTAATGCTTCTTCTTTAACTGAATATCTAGCATTTGTGTAAGAAGCTGCAAATTTAGACATAATACTTGCTTCAATTGTTGCTAATGCTTCGCCATCATTTGCAACTTTTTCAATTGAATCATAAGATTGAACTAAAGGTAGTTTCTTTCTTCCTAATGTATAAGAATAAGCTGCTTGTTCAAATGTTGGCATATAAGTTTCGAATGAGTCTTCATAAGTAACTCCGTCCTTGTAATCAACAGGAAGGATTAAATCAACAAAGTACTCTTCTACAGTCTTACCATAAGGTAGAGTTTCACCTTCAAATAATCCTGCTAACTTATCGTTCCAATTTCCGTCTAATGTTACTTGTGAACCGATTTTCTCAGCCATTTTTGTAAAGTCATCTACTGAACCTGTCCAAGTTCCGGCAGACTTTTCTGAATTTACATAACCCTTTACAAAAGTTACTAAATTGTCTTTTGTCATTTTAGCCATAATTAAATTCCTCCTATTTCGCTAAAAATTCTTGTAAAGCGTCTTCTACACTTTTATGTTGTGGAATATTTTCAACAACTTCAGGTTTAGGAGTCGCCTCTTGTTTAAACCCACCAAATAAGATTGATTCCTTATAAGCATTCTTATAAAATGCATTATCTTCTTCTAACAATTCAATCTTGTGTTGAGTCTTTTCTTGTTCTTTTAGCACATCTTGAAGTTTAGTGTTTAGGCTTCCAAGAATTTCCAATTGTTCTTTATCTTCAGTCTTATTTATAAGACTTTGAATCATTTCATTTAATCCATCCATATTTCAAACTCCTTAAATTCATTCAACCAATTACGATATACATTTTCAATTAAATCATGAACTTGCTTGTATCTCTCTACTGGATCTATGTCAGTACTAGATGTAGAAGTAGATTTAGAAATGTCAGATGTATAGTCGTTTGCCGAATAATCGCTATTGGCATTTGGTGTATCATTGTGTCTTGATTCAGCAGTAATAGTTGTGTCTACTGTAGATTTAATCTCTTCTAAATACTTTTGTTTATCAGCAATAAATCTAGCATATACAGGAACTGTGTAATCAATTTTATCTAAAATTTTTCTCATTTGAGGATAAATATCATAAATTGTTAGTTCATTGTGTTCACTTGCAACTAAGTAAATACAAGAATTATTTAGCCATCTATTAAATAACTTCTTAATTAAAGTATCAAGAATAACATCATATTGTGCTAAACCTGTTTCATCATAGTTTTTTAAACCACAAAATTTTGAAAAGAAATTTGACATTGTAGGATTTGATATTCTTGCTTCTATAGGCTCTCGATAATTAGGAACTAAATAGTCATCTTTATTTAAACCTAAAGAATTTACAATGTCTTCAATGTTCCAAAGAAAATTAAGCATTCTCATCTTCTATTTCCTCCTCTTCATCAACTTCGTGAATTGACTCTACTTCATGCTTCTTAACTTGAATTGACCAATTCCAACCGAATAATTCATTTGCTTTATCACACATATTAGATAAATGTCTGTTAAAGCCTTCATTAATTGTATTGATTAATACATTGTTAGCATTAGATTGATCAGCAGTTATTCTATCCATATTTAATGAATTGTTATCAATTCCAAGTTCAGTTAATAATTGACATTCTTCATTTAATATTTGAGTCCAATACTTGTCAAGTAAATAAGTAGCACCAGTATTATAAACTTGAATCATTTCAATTAATTCTTTAGGAGCAAACACAGCTAATTCATTTTGATAGATTCTATCAAGAATTAAATTAAAAGCGTCTACATTTTCTCCGGTAATTAAGAATGGAATCTTGTTTATTTGTAAGTTTACAAACATAGCTGAATACAAATCAGCAATTCGATTGATGTGTTGGTTAATACAATCAATCATTCCTACTTTACTAGATTTTAAATATCCAAGCACACAAGTTTTGCCTACAATTAATTTTTTCGGAAGCAATTCATTCATACTGGAATTACAATCAATAGGCTTTACATCAATAGGTCGCATGTTAATTCCCCAAGATGATACAGTGTAATCAGTCGCATATGGAATACCATTAAGGTCAAATACACACACTTGACCTTTTAGATATAATTGCTTAAGAATAAATTCTTCTGTGTAATAATCATTTATTCCTGATATTTCAAATTTAGAAGTAAACACATTGAAGTATTTATCCTTTAAATGTCGCTTGATATTATCAATTTGAACTTTATTAAGATTTTGTCTTTTCAAATCTTTCATTATAAACTAACCTCCCAATTTTCGTATAAGGTATTTGACTCCATCAACCATGTGTCATTATAATTCCACTCGTAAGTAATTCCTTCCTTAAATGCTTCTACAATTCTAACTCGTTCTTTATGATTTGTAATTGAACTATAGCCTATTTCGCATTGTAAATAATTAAAGAATTCTCTTGTCTTAATTGTTGGCATTGTTTCAGTAAATCTATTATCTGCATAGCCGTTGTAGTAAAATAAATTCCATATTGAATCTAATAGTTCTGCTCTTGGTGTTGAAGTTAGTAAATAGACATTATTACCAGCATATGTTTTAAACAAATCAAGATTATCGCTACCACTAGTAGCTATTGCACTATTTATTAATTGTTGTCTCTTTTGTTCTAGGGCATTATTATTTTCAACTTGACTTATTATTGAATTTGCTATTTGAGAGGCAGTATTTACACCACTTTGTATTGCACCATAAACTGCTAGTGTTCCCGTCTTGGATTTACTCATTGCTGATAATCCAGTACCAGCTAAATTTGATGCTACTCCAAGCCAGTTCTTTGCATTGCTTAAGTGTTGTGTTTGTATGTCATAATTGTAGCCATTTCTTAAATAATTTAGATATTCATCATTGTAGATAGTCACATTATTATTTCTAGCAGTTATTAACCAGTTATCATTTAGCTTTTGTTCTCTTTGATTCCATACCTTGATACCAATATTATTACTCATGTTAGCTGGGACATAAACAGTAATACTATTATTATTTATCATTGAACCAGCTCTCTCAGGCATTACTGGAATACTTGCATTATCATAAGCTACTGAATAACCCGTAACATAACTTCCATACAATTTTGTTTCATAGATCTTATTTCTTGTAATAGGGTCATAACTAGCAGGCTTATCAATAATGTAAGGCATTGTGTAGGTTGCATCTTTACTTACTACTTTAGGGGCTGCTATTTCACCATCACCAAAATATTTAGCAGTTGTTGTCCAGTCTAATCTAAATGGCAATTCTTGTATTTGATTTAATTCATCATCTACATTACTAACTTCACTGATAGTAGGTAAATCTACTGTAATTGTAGTGTCTGCAATATCGCTAAATACATAGTCTGTTAAGGTTAATGTAGAATTTGTGCCAAAATCACTATCATTGTTGTCTTGGCCCATTTCTAGTTCATTACTTCCATAGACTTCAAATATCTTGAAATTACTCTCCATACTTTCTAGTGCTTCCTTAACAATCCACTTACCAGTAGTTGGGTGGCATAATTCAAATCTAAACCATTTATTAACACCAGTAGTTTTTAAGTGGAATCTCACACCTTTTGCATAACAGGTAGATGAAGCAGTCTTAATTTTTAAATATTCATTAACATCTTTGGGCTTAATAAACCAGGAATGTCCACTTGCAGGAATACTAGTAGTTTGATAATATGACTGGCCTAAATTAACATTCTTAGATTCATCTGCATAAAGGTACTTAAATATTTGTGATGTGAAGTTATTGTCTTTTACTTGTTTGAATACTAAGTAGCAGTTTCCACTTGTTAGTTCCTCTTTAGTTGTGAAGACATCACTTATTGTTCCTAGACCTTCATCTACCCTATCAAATATTCTTCTTAGTTTAGTGTTAGTAGATTTGGCAATTCTGTCCTTATGTCTTCTATTAATTTTAACTTGCTTAAACAAGCTTGGGTTAATAACTTTAGACTGATAAGTGTTCACAATATCCAATTGTAAATCTAATTGATAGATTTTTTCTGATATACATTGTTTAGAAACAACGAAATAATATCTTGAAATTGATGATGTAGTTTCAGTTTTATCTACAAATAATTTAACATAATTTAATGAATCTATTTTAGATTTATCAAGAACTTCAATTCTAATGCTAAACTCTTCTTCATCATTTAGAAAAGATTTAGGAGTAGTTATTTCTTGAGTCACTACCGAATTATCATTTACTTTAGTTAAATACTTTTCGATATTTTCTATGTAATGATTAGGTTTAATTTTACAATTTAAATATTGATATATTAACATTTAAACCTCCTAAAATGTAAAGCATACTTTACATTTATAATTAAAAAAATAGTAGGTACTTAACAAGAATTTATAAGTATCAAACTAATCCATTAAGGCTATTGATAGAATCACATGATCTATCTCTAGTTCGTTTGAGTGACTTATAAATCACTTGTTCGTTATTCCCTACTATCATTATACAACATTTTTCGACAAATCTATAACGATTTGTATAAATTTTCAATTAAAACTGCACTTGTTACACTCGAGTACATCACTTGTCTTCTTGCAATAGCCTCCTTAAGCATAAACATTACTTGCCTTACTTCTCTAGTAATAAGGTTTGTGTGTTGAACTAAATTGTCAAAATCTATCGCATAAATTGTCTTGCTGGTGTTTGGCTTCTTCTTGCTATCTTCTATGAACCACTTATCCTTATACACAGAATATTCTTGCGTCTTCCAACACGATAAGTAATTGCCTCCTACTCTAAACACGTAAATCAATTTATAGTTAAATGGCTTCTTGCCTAACTTGTATTTAGTATCGTGCATAGCAATACCCTCAAGTGCATATTGTGTGTATTCATCATCTTCCTTGTAAGTCGGATTTTGTTTAAGGATTAACTCCTTTAATTCTTGAGATATTATAGGAAAATCTAAAACATAATCTTTCCCAACTAAAAAAGCACCTGCACGGACTTTAGATAAATCAATATTATGATACACAAGAAAAGGATTGTAAATTGTGTATGGATTACCAGTAAACCAACACTTAGTGACTGTGCGTGATTCTCTTGAATAAGTTCCATAAACATCAAGAAAGTTACTCACTTCATCAGGCAAATATTGATTTGTCTTGTTTGGTATAAATTCATCGAACCAAATCAAATTAACATCAGGTATTAAGTTTGATTTACTTCTTTCTGAAGGAATTGACAAAGCTTGAATTCTAGCAAATAGAATTGTATGTTTTTTGTCTAAATATAAATCGGCTTGGCCTTGTTGTAAATCGCCTTTATTATAATAAAGTTGGATTCGCTTATGACAAGGCAAGAATTTATTAATCATTAAGCTTATTGAGTTAATGTATCCAGGAGTAATGTCGACCGGTCTCCTTCTTAAAATCAATGTATGGTTGTGGTGGTGTACATAGTTCTTGTACACCTTCCACGCTATCTTGGTACTCTTAGCCGTTCCACGAGCTGATATACAATAATTCCATACCTTATTGTAAGAGTCGACCTTCATACAATTCCAATGGATATTATCCTTTAAGGCTTTTTTCTTTCTTGGATCTATAATGTGATTCACTATACAATCAACTCGCCCTTTTCAGTGTTTCTAATATCAGATAAATATACAACTTGCATTGTTTGTTCAGTATAAATACCATTAGAATTACTCTTGATATAAATTACTGCTGTTCCATTAGTAAAGCCTTTTAATCCTTTAGACCAACCAAAACCTCTTATCTCGCTTGAGTCAGTTATTCCTAATTGAGTTTTAAGCTTATTTTGTGTATCAGTTGGAAGTTTATCAAATATCTCTTGCAACATCCAATCCCAAACTCCTTGCAATTGTCTTAACAACTTTCTTTCTTCAGGAGTATAGTCTTTTTTCTTTTCCTTTGTTGGAACTTTCTCGGCTTTTGATTGTACTTTACTTCTATAAGCATAAGTTATTTGTTTTAAATAGTCATTAACATCTACTGAATCAGTTGTTTCAAATAGAATTCGTTTAAGTCTTGTAACATCTCCATCAGTCGCCAAGTTAGAAATTTGATTTTCAATAGATTTTGAATTCATCAATAATTGCTTCAATGTTTCTATTTCACCAAATTCAACTGCTTTTCTCATATCTTTAGTAAGTTTAAATGGTGAGTATGGAACTCGTTCCATCTTTGCATAATCTCTTGTTAGTTTGGTTTGCTCCAACTTTTGAAGTCTAATCTTTTCTCGATATCTTCTATTGTATTCTTGTTTAATTTTTTGTGCTTTAGTAGGATGTTTTAATTTTGGATGTCCTTTTTTTATTGTTTTTGTAGCCATAATTTAGCTCCTTTCGATATTGAAGTACTTGATTCAATATCATTTTTCTTAATAATTTTATTCTTGTAATCCCACGAATATCGCGGTTCATCCCAAGTTTCTAGCTCGTTTACATAGCGTGAGGAACTAACACCAGTATGCATTTCTCTCTCGCCTCTAAATTGTTTGATCATATTGGATTCGTAATAGAAATCACAATCCTCATGTTCAAGTTTAAATTGTCCTATTTCAGTTCCTAGTTCAATATCCGGTCTAGGTGTTAATGAAATAATCGAATCTACAGTACACATTATTGTGTTAGCATCCTGTAATGACTTTATTAATGCTTCAGCCTTATCCAACACTGTACATCTTATGAATATATTGTGATATTTCATATCACCGATTAAAGCATTTAATACGATTTTATAATCCTTATTCTTTTGCTTTTTCTTATAGCCCTCGACTGCCCAATCGGTGAAGCACTGAAATTTTTTCTTCTTAAAACGATGTTCGGCATAACCATTTTGTCTTAATTTCAATGATTTATTCCCGGATTGTGTAATATATTCGATGTATCCATACTCATCTTCTAATATCTCACCTTCACCTAAATCGTCGCCGTAAGGAAGTTCCTGCATTAAAAAATATGGATAGCAAGAATTCATGTCGTAAGCGTATATATGCTCTAATGGTTTACAGGAGTAGAATTTATTGTAATAGTCAAATGGACTTATGATGTAATCTTCATATAGGGCATTTTCTAGGAACTCAAAGTTTTCATTATATTTCTTTGCTTTTCGATTTAATGCTCTATATGCTTGACCACCTTTACCATCTTGCTCTTTTTTAGTTTTCATTAAGGCTATTTCTTCGGATTCAGCTTGAAAGCCATCTACTGCCAAGAAACATCTTTTCTTATTTTTATTCTTGTAGACAAGTTTAATATTGCTTCTGACATCAGTCCATAAATAACAAGATCCATAATACAAATTAGGTTTAGTTTCTAATCTTGTAAAGTCCTGATAAATGAAATTGTCACATTGTTCACTTACAATTTTATTAAATTTATCTAAAGTTGTATATCTAAACTTTTGCTTAAATTTTTGCATTTTATACCTTCTTTTAAAAATGAAAGGAAGGCATGTGGTCTTTTGATTAGGTGTCACTTAACCATTTCTTGCCTTCCTTATTTGCTATTAAAATTTGCTTAAGCCATTGTCTTTATTTTCAAATGGACATTTCTTACAAACAACATCTTCATCGTTAATAACTAATACATCATTGTAACCTGCAATTGCGTTTGGTGTTATAAATGCTTTAGCTTCATCAAATGTAATATCCCATGAACCTTCCTTAGGTGTAGAGATACACTTTCTTGCAAAATGTACATTGTAGAACTTGCCTTCTCTATCGTGGCAAGTATATCCAATAAAGCTTGAACCATCTTTCTTTAATATTTGTTTTCCGAAAACTCTAACTGATTTTGTCATAATTTACCTCCTAAACATTTTCAGTTTCATCAATAGTGAGAAGTTTGTTTTCTTCCCAATACCTGCAAAGTCTGCCATAAACCTCATTTGTTAGATTGTCGACTTTAATAACATTCATATTGCCTTTATAGTCGACAAAGCAAAACTTAAACATATAGCATTCTTTTTTCAATCGTTTGCTCCAATATTTAACTCGATACAATTTAATTTCTTTCATATCTTTCAAGTCCATCATAAATCAAGCGATTAATAACTTGTCTGATAGAAACATTTTCTTTAATTGATATCTCTTTTATTATATCATATTTTGAGATTTCTAAATCAATTAACAGCTTATGAGTTTGCTCATTTGATTTATTATACATGCTCTTCACCTACTTTCATTTAATACACCAATAAACATTTCTAAATCCTTTAGTACAAGGCGTCACACTTAATTCACCTGCCACTGTCTCAACTTTTATAAGTTCTTGAGACTTCATTATATAAATTGTGATTGGTGCAAATGGCGAATTGGATATTTCACGATCTGTATATTCACCTGCATAAACTACATTAATAGGTTCTTTAAAATAATGCTCATAATACATTCTTATCCTTTTCTTGATAAAATCAAAATCTATTTCTTCATTATCCATTTACACAACCTTCTTCATTTTGGACATCTCTCCAATTCCAAACCATCGAACCTTGCTCATCAAGTAATGTGACTGAATCATAGTCACAATACTTGTTTGCAATTTGTCTTTTTAAATCTTCATAAGTTCTACAATTTACATAGGCCATGTTTCTATAATACATTGTAGAATTTTCATTGGCTTTATGCTCTTCAGTGAAGAATATTCCATTCTTCCAGTCGTACCTTAAAACTTTAATAACTCTAATTTGCATTTCTATGCCTCCTCAATTATTAACTTGAAATTTTTATTATTGATTCTTACAGCTAATACCCAATAATTTAGATAAGGTTCGAACGCCTCATTGTTTAAATCGCCATAGATAAAGTCACCAAGTGGTGCAAATTCCATTAAATCATAATTCAATTCAATCAATGATAGTTCAGTGCCTTTTCTGATAGTTCTTAAAAAATCCTTAAGCTTCATCATTATTCAATAACCTCTACTTCTTTACAAATTAATGTACCAATGTAGAAATCTTGGATTCTAAGTGTAACCTCAATTAAACTGCCATACTCTCTAATCTTGTAATAATCGCACCATAAGGCCACGCTCCAATTTTCGGATTCTACAGTGTACAATCTGTTTACTTTTCTAATTGTTAATTTCATTTTATTGCCTC
>CAVDLK010000044.1:0-9637 GCA_963609745.1 Erysipelotrichaceae bacterium
ATATTTCTTTACACATTCAATCTTAAATTCTTTACTGTATTTCATATAAAAAGTGTCCTCCTAAGTTAGGTACAACTTTAGGGGGACACTACAAGCAAGAACTTTAACATCCTAAGCAAGTACAAGTTAAATATTAAGCCTGGTCTTATTATTGATAATTGTGATCGTATTCGCCCTATCAACGAAAAAGCATATACTTTCCCGGTTTATCTTCTATGATTAAAGACTTCTAACAAAACAGCCCCACAAATGTGAGGCTGTTTTAGTAATCAAATCTAATTTTTTTAATAAAGTTTTGCACCAGCAGGAATATGATTATCAAGCATTAGTAGGTGTAATCTTTCTTCACCTTTTTCATGATGTACTGCAGATATCAACATACCACATGAATCAATGCCCATCATCTTTCTAGCTGGAAGATTAGTGATGGCAACGCAAGTCTTACCAACTAGTTCTTCTGGTTCATAGTATTCATGAATACCACTTAAGATAACTCTACTTTCACCAGTTCCATCATCAAGAGTAAATTTTAATAATTTATTTGACTTAGGTACTGCTTCACATGCTAATACTTTAACAACTCTGAAGTCTGATTTAGAGAATGTTTCAAAATCAACATATTCAGTAAATAATGGTTCTATTTCTACATTAGAGAAATCTATCTTTTCATCACTATTTTCAACTTGTTTATTAACATTAATCTTATTCCTATCGCTTGCTAGAGGTTTCATAGTAGGGAATAGGATAACATCTCTAATAGATTCTGCTTCAGTAAAGAACATACATAATCTATCAATACCATAACCAATACCACCAGCAGGAGGCATGCCATATTCAAGTGCTTCAATGAAATCCATATCAATATCATTAGCTTCTTCATCACCTAATTCTTTAGCTTGTAATTGTTTTTCAAATCTATCAAGTTGATCATCAGGATCATTTAATTCAGTGTAGGCATTTGCGAATTCCTTAGTACCAATAAATAATTCAAATCTATCAACAAACCTAGGATCATCTTGATTAGCACGAGTTAAAGGAGATATTTCTACTGGATGACCATATAAGAATGTTGGTTGTATTAATTCTTCTTCAACATATTTTTCAAAGAAAGCATTAATAATATGTCCTACAGTAAAGTGTGGTTCAACTTCAATTTGATGTTCTGCTGCAATCTTCTTTGCTTCTTCTAAAGTATATGGTTGTTTAAAATCAATACCAGTTTTTTCTTTAATGGCATCTACCATAGAAATTCTCTTGAATGGGGTCTTAAGTTCAATATCATGACCTAAGAAATTATAACGATATTTTCCTAAAGACTTAGCAATCTCCATAAACATGTTTTCTGTTAAATCCATCATTCCCTCTAAATTTGAATAAGCTAAATATGCTTCCATCAAAGTAAATTCTGGATTATGCATAGCATCCATGCCTTCATTTCTAAATGTTCTACCTATTTCATAAACTGCTTCCATACCACCAACAAGAAGTCTTTTTAAAGATAATTCCAAGGCAATACGCATATACATATCTAGGTCTTGAGCATTATGATGGGTAACAAATGGTTTTGCGCTAGCACCAGTTAATAGGGTAGTTAATACTGGAGTTTCTACTTCAGTGAAACCTAAATTATCCATATAATTTCTAATTGTCTTAATAATTTGTGGTCTTAAGAAAGCGGTCTTTCTTGAATCCTCATTCATTATTAAATCTAAGTATCTTCTTCTATATCTTTCTTCCTTATCAGTTAATCCATGATATTTTTCAGGAAGTGGTGATAAAGCCTTAGTTAAGTGGGTATACTTTAAAACATATACTGATAACTCACCATCAGGATTTTGTTCTGTTGGATTTGTTCTATATACAACACCATCAATACCAATGATGTCACCAATATCACTTGCTTTAACTAACTCGTAAGGTTCTTCACCTAAATCAGCCTTATTAATAACAAGTTGAATATTACCAGTCTTATCTTGAATGTTGATAAAACACATCTTACCCATTCTTCTTTTAGAAACCATTCTTCCAGCAATCACTACAGGAATCTTCTTTTCTTCTAATTCTTGTTTATTGTATTTAGAATATTCATTTTTGATGTCTTGTATAAAGGCCGTTCTTTTAAAAGCATTACCATAAGGATAAATACCTTTTTCTTTTAAATCTTTTGCTTTTTGTCTTCTTACTAATTGTTGATCATTAAGTTCTCTTTCCATTGTTCCCTCCTAAAATAAAAAACGTCCCTATCTAAGGACGTAATTAACGCGGTACCACCTTAGTTCATATATAAATATATATGCCCTTCATTAGTTTTAACGCTACTAGCGATTCACTCCAAGTCTTTATTCAATTGACTTACTTGTTCATTTCCACCATTTAGAACTCTCTATATAGATACATCAATTTACTCTTCTTATCAATGTGATTAAACAATAACATTTTAATTTATTAAAAATCATTTATCAATCAGCATTTTTGAAAAATTTGAAAGAAAGCATTGTAATATCATCAGATTGAGCAGCATCCTTAACAAAATCTTCAACATCTAAACGAATACTATTTATTAATTCTTCGCAGCCTTCATCTTTATGCTTATTGATAGCTTCATGTAATCTAGCATCACCATATAGTTGCTTATTGTTGTTAGTGGCTTCAACTACACCATCAGTATATAAGAATAATGCATCACCAGGATATAGGGTAGCTGTTTGTTTCTTATATACCATTCCTTCTATACCACCTAATACAAAGCCAGCTGGTCCTTGTAGGTATTCATAATTACCATCTTTTCTTTTAATTAATGGTTTATTATGTCCGGCATTAGCATATTGTAACTCACCAGTTTTTATATCTAAGATACCCATCCAAGCTGTTACAAACATATCAGCACTATTGCCTTCGGTTAAGGTATAGTTGGCATTGGTAAAGGTATCAGCTACAGAAATGCCTGCTTGCATATAAGATTTTAAAATGGATTTTGCTCTCATCATAAATAAGGCAGCCGGTATTCCTTTTCCCGCAACATCTGCCACTACAAAGACAAGATGTTGATCATCTATCATATATAAGTCATAGAAATCACCACCTACTTGTTTTGCGGGATTCATTGTGGCATAAATATCAAATTCTTTATTATTTGGAAAAGCTGGGAAGTTAGAAGGTAAGGCTGATTCTTGAATATCCTTAGCATATTGTAGTTCATCATCAATACGCTTGCTTGCTTCACTTATTAAATTCTTCATTGAATCAACAGTGGTGTTAATATTTGTTGATAAGGAATCAAATTCTTGATTAGCTCTTATATCAACAACCACATCTAAATTTCCTTCACTAATATTTTGTAAAGAATTATCAATATCTTGAATATTATCAACAACCAGTATCTTGGTTGAGAAATAAATAAGAGTAAATATTGCCGCGAAGACAATTACTTGCATAAAGATATTTACATATACCGAGACATTCATTGTTAAGTTAGCACTATCTTTAGGAATATAAGCTATGATGGTATATCCTTCTGATTCGGTATACATGTAATATACATCTTCACCGGCATATTTATTTATTAAAAGGGTATATTCTGGTGTGTCTTCGTTCTCTTTGAGTTCATCTAAATTCTCAATTGTTTGACCAACGCTGTTGCCATTATCAGAAACAATTTTGTCCCAACTATCAACAATAACTAAGCCACCACCTTCATCAATATGTCTAAATGATGCAATGTTTTTTATTTGTTCTGCCAAGTCATTTTGAAAATCTTCTGCATAATAGCCAACTTGAATAAAGCCACCATCATCTAAACTAACACCAGCATATTTTCTATATAAATTAGAATTATATGAGGTTGCCTGATATGATTGAGCATATTCTTCTACACCTATCAACAAACATAAGAATTCTCTAGATTGTTCGCCCTTAGACATATCATAATCAATAAAGTCTTCGTAGGTACTATGAGTTATAATGCCATCACTATTAATAATATTAATTTCCGCAACTTCATATTCTTCACATAAAGAATCCAATAGTTCTTTAGAATATTCTTTATCTTTTAATTCTTCTTTAATTTTGTGACATATTTTTAATAAGTTATTATTTGACTTTGTATTAACATCATCTCTTAAATCTTGAATATTAATTCTTAAAATAGTTTCAATTCTGTCCGTAGTAATCTTTTTTTGTGTAGTAAATATAAAATATGATGTTGCCATCAAGGCAATAATAACAACCGCAAAAACATTTCTTAAAAATTGTTGAGAAAGGGTAATTCTACCCTTTTTATCAAAACTCTCTTCTGAATCAATATTATTAATTACAAACACTGCCACACATAAAGAGAAAGAATTTACCAAGACCATAGGAATAGCAATCTTTTCTATAATGTTATAGACTGCTTGAATATCATTGGTATTTGTAGCAAACGTTAACATCATATGGAAGGTTTCTGTAACAGCACCAATGATAAAAGCATAAATAAAGTTTGGTATCTTATTATCAAACATATATTTTTTTAATACTGCCCCAAATACTCCCGCAAAAATTGTTGATACTGAACAAGCAAGTCTAGTGAAAGTTTCTGCGCCCCAATATATGGCAAACCATCTTTCAATGCCACCAATAAGTCCTGCAATTATTCCAGCTGGTGCACCAAAGATAATAGCAGCACAAAGTGGTGCAGCATCTCTGGCATTCATAATGGCTCCATCTATTGAAACACCACATTCTGTTCCAACAATCGCAATAACACCAAAAACAATTCCAATGATTATTTGTTTCACCCAATAATTTACTTTTTTGTTTTTAAATATTAAAAACAACAAAATACTCGCAACTACTGGAATAAAAGATATTATTACAAGTTGTTGAATAGTTGTTGTCATTTTACAATCTCCGATATTTCACTTGGTTTTTCAACAATATAAGTTGCACCTTGTTTGTTTAAAGTTTCTCTATCTCTAAAACCCCAAAGACAACCAATAGATTTTAATTTTGCATTATTTGCGGTATTAATATCTACCTCAGAATCACCAACATACATTACTTCAGATATATCAAAACCCATTTTATTCACAATTTCTAAAGCAGTATAAGGATCTGGTTTATTAGCGATACCAACTCTTTCACCAATAACTTCAATAAAGTTAATTTCCGGAAATATCTTCTTCATTAAATTTTTAGTCATTTCATCCTTTTTATTAGAATTGACCGCCAATTTAATACCTCTTTCTTGTAACAATTTTAATAAATCATAGATTCCATCATATGCTTTGGTTCTTTCACAATAATGATTTCCATAATTTACCGCAAACTTCTTTGTTATATCATTAACTATTTCTTCACTACTTCCACTAGGAAGCATATCAGCTATTAATTTCTTAAAACCTCTTCCGGTTGCCATTCTAACAAAATCTTCACTTTTACCTTCATAACCATTTTCCTTAAGTGTTAGATTTGCACTAAAAGCAATATCACCAATTGAATCTATTAAAGTTCCATCTAAATCAAATATTAAACCTTTAATCACTTTTCAATTATCTCCTTTGTATCTTTATATATACTGTTTTCTTTTATTACACCTCTAACACATGATGTTGGATAAATCATCGAATGTCTGCCTACTACAGTACCAGGATTTAATACAGCATTACATCCTACTTCAACATAGTCGCCAACAATAGCACCAAACTTCTTAAGTCCTGTTTCAATATCTTGTTCGCCATGAACCTTTACTAATGTCTTGTCAGATCTTACGTTTGAGGTAATAGAACCTGCACCCATGTGTGAGTAATAACCTAAGATTGAATCACCAACATAATTAAAGTGTGGAACTTGTACATGATCAAATAAGATGACATTCTTTAACTCGCAAGAATTACCAACCACACAATTTTTACCAATTAAAGCTTTACCTCTAATAAAAGCACAATGTCTTATTTCACTACCTTCACCTATAATACATGGTCCTTCAATATAAGCACTTTCATATATCTTAGCGCTTTTATGAGCCCAAACATTTTCCTTAATTTCTACATACTCACTCTTATCTAAAGATTTGATTAATTCACATATCATATCACCAATTCCAGATAAGGCTTGCCAAGGATAATCAAAACCACTTAAATAATCCTTTGCCATAGTAAACTCTAAATCTAATAATTCTTCTGTCTTATACATAAACTCTCCTATACTATTTTAGATAACCATTTATCGTTCTTTTTATAATAAATAATTTCACTTAATTCATCAGACTCCATAACTTTTAATATTCTTTTTAAATCTAATGATAATTTATATTTATTTAAATCTTTTCTATCAACCCAAAAAACCTCTCCTTCTTTAGAAGATTTTATCTTTCCAGAAAAGTTATTTGTTTTATAGTAAAACATTAAATATCTATCTTCTTTATCAGTTTTAAATTCTTCAATACCACATAAGATAGGTTTCTTAATTTTTAAACCCGTTTCCTCTTTAACCTCTCTAATTACCGATTCAACAAAGTCTTCATCCTTTTCAACATGTCCACCTGGAAAAGTTAGACCTGGCCAATCTTTCTTCTTACGATCTAAAACCAATATTTGATCATCTTTATACACCAAACATATGTTGGTAAGTATACATTTTTGGGTTTTTTCCATATACAACTATTATATATTGATTATTATGTTAAAAGTAATGTTGAAATTATTGTTGAAACTTTTAATCAGTAAAATTAATTTTCCACATCCACATTTTGTAGTTTTCAACATAATGTGGAAAAGTGGAAAAACACTTATTAGCCTTTAAAATATGGTTATTTTGTGAATATGTATGTTAAAAATTGTGTTTAAAGTGGAAAATTGTCAACATAATATAACAGTGGAAAGTTTTGTGGAAAAGTTATGCACAATTTATCAACAAAATAAATATGTGGAAAGATGTGGAAAACTCAAAAAAATGTTGATAAATATAATGGCTTTATATATTTACAGTGTTGAATGTGGAAAACTCCCTAAAATTTACTTATAAAAATGTGGAAAAGTAATGATATTATTAACTTGCTTAACTTAAAATTATGACAACTTTTGATTATTACAACAACGATATATGGCTAAAAACTTTAGATAAAATTAGAGAATCTAATCAGGTTCCTGAAAGTGTAATGACTTATTTTACTTCTAAATTAGTTAGTCTAAGTGATCAGGAAGCAAAGATTCAAGTTCCTGCTTTTGTTAATTTATCAATAATGAGTCAAAATTCCGAATTAATTGCGTCGTGTCTTGAAGAAGTTATTGGTAGAAGATTAAAAATTACTATTTCTCAAGAAGTGGAAGTTCCTAAAGTTACTAATGATTTTGGTTCTGTTTTATCAAGTCATCAAATAGATCCTAATCAAACATTCACCAACTTTGTTGTCGGTAGATCTAATTCTCAAGCTCATATTGCTTCATTAACTTGTGCTACAAATTTAGGTATGGTTTATAACCCTTTATTTATATATGGAAATTCTGGTTTAGGTAAAACTCATCTATTAAATGCTGTTGGTAATCAAGTTAAATCCTTATTTCCAGAAAAAAAGATTGCATTAATAAGTGGACTTGAATTTGTAGAAGGTGTCGCAAAAGCTTCTAAAGAAAATAGATTAGATCAATTTAAAGAATCATTTTATGATTTAGATTTGTTATTGGTTGATGATATTCAATTTATTGCGGGTAAAGATAAAACTCACGAAATCTTCTTTACAGTATTTAATAGTCTTACAAATAATAAAAAACAGATTTGTGTTACCGCAGATCGTACTCCTTCAGAAATTAAAGGATTAGAAGAAAGAATCATTTCTCGTTTTAATCAGGGATTAACTGTTAATATTGAAACACCAGAATATGAAACATCAATTAATATTTTAAAAATGGAATTTCAAAACAATTCTTTTTCTAGTAATTATGATGTTGATGATGATGTTCTAAGTTATTTAGCTACTAATTTTTCTCATGACGTTAGAAGTCTAAAGGGTGCAGTTACTAGACTTTTATTTTATTCAATTAATTTCCCTAGTGACCCTGATAGTAATCGTATTACCTTACCTCTAGTTTTTGAAGCTTTTAAAGATCAAATTCCAGATAATAGAAATGAATTAAGTATTGCTGCTATTAAAAAAGCGGTATGTGATTATTATGGATTAACTAGACAACAAATAATATCCGCAAATCGTACAAAAAATATTGCCAACGCTAGACATATTGCTATGTACCTATGTCGAAAGCTAGTAGATGCTTCCTATAAAGAAATAGGTTATGAGTTTGGTAAAAGAGATCATTCTACTGTTATCACAAGTTGTGAAAAAGTGGAAAAGTTAGTTAAAACTGATCCTTTATATGCTAAAGCAGTAAGTGAGTTAGAAAAGAATATCAAAAATTAAACACATTTATTAACATTTTTATCAATACCAATAAATGTTAAAATAGTCTTATAAATTAAGGTTTTTATGACTTATACACATCTTTCCACACCTTAATAATAATAACTTTATTTAATATATTAAAAAGGAGAGTAACATGAATTTCAAAATCGCTAAAAAAGAATTTCTTGATGCTATTACAATTTCCAATAGAGCTATATCTACAACAACACCACTTCCATGTTTATGTGGTATAAAAATTATTTTAACTTCTGATTGTTTAACATTAATATCTTCTGATTCTAATATTTCTATTAAGGTATCTATAAATAAAGGTGATTTAAGTACCTTAGTTATTAATGATGAAGGTGAAGCAGTAATTGAAGCTAAATATTTATTAGAAATAATAAGAAAGATTGATAGTGAATCTATTAACTTTGAAATAGTTGATGGAACATTAATTAAAATTTCTGGTGCTTCTTCAGAATTTAAAATTAATGGTATGAATGTTAATGATTATCCAGAAATTAACTTTGATGTAAATAATGATAGTCCATTTACAATCGATAGTAATTTATTTAATCAAATTATTAATGAAACTTCATTTGCTTGTTCTGATAAAGAAACTCGTCCTGTTTTAACTGGTGTTAATTTTAAAGCACAAGATAAAAAATTATACATTAATGCAACTGATTCTTTCCGTCTAGCATCTAAAACAATCGATATTGATTCTGATTTAAATTTTGATATTACTGTTCCTAATAAATATCTATCAGAAATTTGTCATTCTATTACTAATGAAAAGGAATTAACTATTTCTATTAATAATCAAAAGATTTCATTTATATTTGGTAATACTATTATTGATACAAGATTGTTAGATGACCAATTTCCTGATACTACTAGATTAATTCCTTCAACATTCTCTTCAAAGTTAACAATTAATTCTAGAGAACTAATAAATGCCATTGATAGAGCATCATTTATAAAATCTGATGGTAAAAATATTATTAAGATGAAAATTAATAATGAAAAGATAGAATTAACTGCTGCTAACCAAATTGGTTCTTCTTTTGAAACAATTAATGTCATTAACTATGAAGGTGAGTCACTAGAAATATCATGTTCTGGTAAATATTTAATTGAAGCAATTAAAGCTCTATCATGTGAAAATGTTACTATCAACTTCTCTGGAGAATTAAAACCAATGATTGTTGTTGATGAAAATAATAATAGTTTAGTTCAATTAATTTCTCCGGTTAGAAC
>CAVDLK010000045.1:0-9407 GCA_963609745.1 Erysipelotrichaceae bacterium
GGCTATCATCCCACCACTAAAGTGATGGGTTTTCTCGCCTGTCTAAGGTTATAAACAATATTTTCATCATATTATCCTTTCATTTAAATATTTATTTAAGATTTAGGCTATCTGTCCAAACTTTAACATCATCAACTGACACATTAGAAGAAAACCTTTGACCATCTAACCAATCTCCAGTTCCAGCATAGTTTTCTAATATTTCTTTGCTTTGGCCCATTCCGCTTGAAGCACTTGTGCAGAATGGAATAACAATCTTATTTGTAAAATCATTTTCTTTAACAAAATTATCAACTGGCCAAGCAGCAATTCCCCACCAAATTGGATAACCTATTAGAATCACATCATAACTATCCCAGCCTTCTACATTAGTATTTTTTAAAGGTATGTCTCTTAATGTTTCATCTTCATGTTCTCTTGTTACTCTAGAATCATTATTTGTCCAATCTAAATCCTCAGATGTATATATTTCTTCTGGCTCCATTTCAAATATTTCAGCGTTTAGATTTCCAGCAATTTCTTCTGCTACTCTTCTAGTTGAACCAGTAGCCGAATAATAAACCACTAATATATTATGATTATCATCTTTATTTTCCACGACATCATCGCTTCCTTCATCCACATTTTCGTTTACATCATTAGAGTATTGACTATTTTTAATAGAAGAACACCCAATTAATGCAAATACTATAACAAGAGCAATTATTTCTGTTAATATTTTTTTGAAATTTTTCATAAATTACCAGTTCTTTCTATCCTTTCGACAATCATTATTTTCTCTTCTATCTTTTACTATTTGATCGAACCATTCAACCATTTTAGGGTCCTGATGATTAAAGAACAAACTATTTCCTGTATCCAAGGTTTTGATTATTTCCATATCTTCGTTACTCAATTGGAAATCAAAGACATTGAAGTTTTCTTCCATTCTATCAATATGAGTAGACTTACACACAACTATAACACCTCTTTGAATTAGCCAACGTAATATTACTTGGGCTACACTCTTTTGATATTTATTTCCAATTTCTTTTAATGTCTTGTTTTCAAATAAACCATTTCTGCCTTCACCAAATGGAGCCCAAGCCTCAATATGAACACCATATTTTTCCATATTTTCTTGTGCTTTATATTGAGCGTTGATTGGATTTGTTTCAACTTGATTAATTGCAGGTATAACTTTTCTTTCAAATAAACAAATATCACTTAATTTATCAGGATAGAAATTAGATACACCTATTGCTTTAATTTTACCTTCTTCATATAAGTCTTCTAAAGCACTATATGCACTATAATAATCAGCAAATGGTTGATGAAGCAACACTAAATCAAGATAATTTGTCTTTAATTTAGATAAAGATTCCTCAATTGATTTTCGACATTTTTCATAAGAATAATTATCAATCCATACTTTGGTAGTGATAAACAATTCATCTCTTGGAACTCCACACTTTAAAATTGCTTCTCCAACTTCCTCTTCATTAAAATAACTTTGTGCCGTATCGATGCTTCTATATCCAACTTTAATTGCATCTAATACACATTTTTCTGTTTCCTCTTTAGGTATTTGATATACTCCAAATCCCAATATTGGCATTTTCACATTATTGTTTAATTTTATATATTCCATAATTAATCCTTTCTAAATTGATATTTAATCAATTTACATAATAAGAATAAATGCCGTGTGTAAGACACGGTCAATAGTTTTTTTGAATTTTTATTATTTTCTTTACAGGGTCTAAGACCCGTGTTTTAAAATTAATCTAGAGGTAAAATGAATGACTAAAAGTTTATATTCAATGAAAGAAGTATGTGATAAAACTGGTTTAACTTATGATGCTTTAAAATTTTATTGCAATAAAGGCTTAATACCAAACGTCAAAAGAAACGAAAATAATTATCGTGTTTTTGATGATAATGATATCAATTGGATAAAAAGCCTTTCTTGCTTAAAGAAATGCAACATGAGTATTCAAGAAATGAAAGAATATTTGAATCTATGTTTGAAAGGAAAGGATTCCATCCCTATTAGACAAGACATTCTCAACTTAAAACTTAAAGAACTAGAAAATAAGAAAAAAGAACTTGATGAAGCTATTGATTTTATTCATTGGAAACAGAATTTTTATAATGATGTTTTAGATGGTAAAACAGAATATTTTAGCTATTTAATAAAAAATGTCGATAATTAATAAATACATATATGCCTATAGCCTATATATTATTTTCTTTTTTACGACAAACAATATTTATAGGTACACCTTCAAAACCAAAGGCTTCTCTTAATTTATTTTCAATATATCTTTCATATGAGAAATGCATTAAATCTGGATCATTAACAAATAAAACAATTGTACAAGGTGCACTAGATACTTGTGAGGCATAATATATTTTTAACCTCTTACCATTTTTTGGTTTGGCAGGAATAGCCATTTGAGCATCTAATATAACTTCATTTAATACACTAGTTTTAATACGTTTATTTAAATTTTCATAAACCATATTAATTAAAGGTAATATCGTATTTACTCTTTTTAGTTCCTTAGCAGAAACAAAAGCAATTGGAGCATAATCTAAATAAACAAATTCTTTTCTTATTTGTTTAGTTATATTTGCCATTGTCTTATCATCTTTATCAACTAAGTCCCATTTATTATAAACAATAATGACACCCTTTTTTGCTTCATGGGCAAGTCCAGCTACATGCTTATCTTGTTCGATTATGCCAGTAGATGCATCTAAAACAACTAATGATATATCGCTTCTATCAATGGCACTCTTAGCACGAAGAACAGCATATTTTTCAACATTTTCATATACTTTTCCTCTTTTTCTAATACCCGCTGTATCAATACAAACATAATCTACTCCATCAACTGAAAACTTTGTATCAATAGCATCTCTAGTTGTACCCTCAATATTAGATACGATAACTCTATCTTGTTTTAAAAAAGCATTAGTTAGACTAGATTTGCCAACATTAGGTCTACCAATAATAGAAAACTTAATCATGCCTTCATAGTCTTCTATTTGTTTATCAGGCATATTTTCACTAACCTTATCTAATAAATCACCAATACCAATACCATGTACTCCTGATACTGCTATTGGATCACCAATACCTAATTTATAATATTCATAAATATTATCAATCATTGAAAAATCATCAATTTTATTTACTGCCAAAATTGCAGGCTTTTTAGATTTTTGTAGTAACCTTGCGATATATTCATCATCACTAGTTAAACCATTTCTACCATCAACTAAAAAGATAATGACATCAGCTTCATCAATAGCAATATCAACTTGAGCATTTATTTCTTTTTGAAATGGTACATCCTTAATTTGAATACCACCAGTATCAATTAAACGATAAGTCTTTGATAACCATTCACATTCACCATAAATTCTATCCCTAGTAACGCCTGGTGAATCTTCAACAATTGATAAGCGCTTTTCAAGCATACGATTAAAAACTGTCGACTTACCGACATTGGGTCTACCAACGATTGCGACAGTTCCATCCATCATACTACTCTCCTAATTTCTCATTAATAATATTTAATACTTTTTCAACACTTTCATCTATTGTTAGATTAGAAGTGTCTATTTCAACTGCATCATCAGCTTTTCTTAAAGGAGAAAACTCCCGATGCATATCTTGATAATCTCTTTTTTTAATATCAGCGAGAATTGAATCATAATCATCGCCCTCAATTCCCTTTTCTTTATTTTGCTTTACCCGCCTAGCAGCACGAGCTTCTGCTGAAGCTACTAAATAAATCTTAACTGGTGCATCTACTAATACAACAGTGCCTATATCTCTACCATCAAGAATATAGCCACCACCTTCACATATTTTTTGCTGCATTGCCACCAACGCTTTTCGACAACCATTTAATTTAGAAACTCCTGATGCTGCCATTGATATTTCATTAGTTCTAATAGCCTTAGATATGTCTTCATCAAAAAGAATAACTCTACCATCGGGCTTCATTTCTAATTGCATCTTTTCTATCATCTTGACAATGTTTTTCTCATCATCAATAGAAATATTTTCTTTCTTTGCTTGATAAGCAACAGCACGATACATTGCCCCAGTATCTAGATGAGTATATCCCAACTTACTTGCCAATATATCCGCAATTGTCGATTTGCCAGCAGCACTTGGGCCATCAATGGCAATGTTAATCTTCATTATAAAATACCTTTAGTCTTTAAAATATAGAAAATAATCAAACCTAATACAGCAACCAAAGCAACAATCAATACAATCAAAATAATATTTAAAATTGTATTTGGACCATCATCTTCATCTTCATCATCAATTTCATCTTCATCATTACTATCAACAATGAATGGAATAGTACTAGAAACAGTCTCCTTAATTGGCTCACTTTCCATTTCCGCAATATTCTTTATTTCAACTATATCTTCAGTCTTATCCTCAACAATTGTAGGCTTAACCTTTTCAACTATTGGTTCCTCTACCTTTACTTCTTTTTCAAATACAGGAGCAACCTTTTCTTCAATAATTGGCTTAGTTTCAACAGGTTTAACTTCTTCAACAATCTTTTCCTCTACTACTTCTTTATTGTTGATTTCATCCATAATCTTAGAAACTTCCATAGATACAGTATTTGAGAATTGCTCATTACTTACTGTCTCAGTTTCTGGTTTAGTCTCTGCATCAGCATCTAGTGGTTCTTCTTCATGCCAAGGATAAGTATCATTAGTATTTTCTTCACTTATTCCTTCGTTAACATCTAAAGCTGCTTCTAAATTCTTTTGTATTTGTTCTTCAGGATGTCTAACTTCATCAACTAAATTATTGACTATTTGGTCTGTATTAACTTCACCATTAACATTTATATAACTATTTGCATCATCAATTGCTTGATTCAAATAATTATCTCTTTCTTGTTTAGTGATCTTAGCATCAGTATTATCAAATACTTCAGAGAAAATACTATCGATATCAAATTTATCACCATCTGAATCACTTTCAAAATAAGAACTATAATCTTTCTTAGCCTCTACATTTTGTGTAGTACTCATGAATTGTTTAAAATAATCACTTTCCTGAGTCTCTTGTTTTGGCTCCTCATTTTGAACATTATTTAGAAGACTATCAATATAATCGTTATTACTATTATCTTGATTTTCCATAATAGTATTTATAGTATTATCATTTTCAACTTGTTTAGGTTCTTCAGTTTTTTGATTACTAACAAAGCCATTGAAATAATTATTCGCTTGAGGTTCTTGTTTAGGAACACTTTCATTAATATTTCCTAAACTATTTGTATAATTATTTTCTACAACTTCTGCATTTTTATAAAAATTTGTTTCTGGAGTAGGTGCTAGAGTCTCTTGAACTGCATCTAATCTATTTTGATAATTTGTAAGATCGCTACTTGAAATGTTTGTCTCGGCATCATTTGCTAGCTTATCACGTAAGTCTGCAAACTTTTGAGTTCTTGTGAGTTTTTGCATATTAAAACCTCCGATTTACTTATAAATTATAACATAGATAAATTTTAAACAAAAACAAGCACTATATCACTAACTAACTCTTCAATAATGGTGATATATGCTTATATAAAATCATCGTTAAAAGATCAATAATAATTACTTTAATTAAATTAAATAAACCTACACATATTAATACAAAAGTAAATTTTGAATTAATGATTGGGAATATCTTTGAACCCATAGAAATTATTGTAGCCTCTTCTATTCCATATAACTTTGCATAGAAAGGAATTGAAATAAAATAGTTAACTCCAATTGCGGCAATAATCACAATAATACTAGAGATAATCATTGCCTTCACTGCTCCTTTTTTGGTTTTATTCTTGCTGTAGATGATACCAGCTGGTATACATAATAAAGAAGATAAGATAAATTCTGTTAACTCGCCAACAAAAACGGTTTCTGTAGGTTTAATTAATAATCTCAATAGAATCTTTATTATTTCAATAAATAAACATGGTATTGGCCCCATCGCAAAACTACCAATTAGGCATGGTAAGTTTGATAAATCTAATTTATAAAAACTAGGAGCAATTATAGTAATAGGAAAATCAATTGTCATCAATATTGCTGCAATCGCACCCAATATCGCAATCCTACTAATATTTTTGTTATTTAATATTTTCTTCATACCGTTTGATTATATCGTAAAATTAAATCATGATAAACAAACTACAAGAAGCTATAAATAAAGCAAATAAAATTGTATTCTTTACTGGTGCAGGTATGTCAACAGCCAGCGGTATTCCTGATTTTAGATCAGCAAATGGTTTATATAAAAATGTATATCGTTCCGAAGAGATGCTTTCTCACCATTTCTTTATTGAAAATCCTGAAGAATTTTATGAATTCTATAAAGATAAGATGATTTATCAAGATGCTTTACCTAATAAAGGACATACCTTTATTAGTAAATTACAAGACACAAAAGATGTTAAAGTTGTAACGCAAAACATTGATGGTTTACATCAAAAAGCTGGATCAAAAGTTGTTTACGAGTTACATGGTTCAATACTTAGAAATTATTGTACGAATTGTGAAAAATTCTTTGATTTAGATTATATTGTCAATCATAAAGGTGTACCACATTGTGATAAATGTAAAGCAATTATTAAACCTGATGTTGTTTTATATGAAGAAGCCCTAAATGAAGAAACTATAAATGGTGCTATAAACGCTATATATAATGCAGATTTACTTATTGTATGTGGTACCTCACTTAATGTTTATCCTGCTGCTAGTTTTATTAGGTATTTCAAAGGTGATACTCTAGCAATCATTAATAAAGATGCCACAACTTATGATACAAATTGTGACATCGTAATTCATGATGATATTGTTAAAACATTTGAACAATTAATAATCTAAAATTCTTGTGTTGCTTTAACAGCCTTTAACCAACGCTTATATAATCTATCTACTTCTTCTTTTTCCATGCTTGCTTTATATTCTTCACAAGCAGTATTTTCAAAGTCTTTCATGGAATAATAACCCACTTGCAAACCTGCTAGTCTTGCAGCACCTAAAGCAGTTGATTCAGAATTTGTTGGTTTTAAAACTGGTATTCCTAATATATCTGCCTGGAACTGCAATAAATATTTATTAGCGGTAGCACCACCATCAACCTTTAAAGCTTTTACTTTTGATTGGGTATCTTCTTGCATAACCTCTAATAAATCTTTAGATTGATAAGCTTGCGATTCTAAAGCAGCTCTAACTATATGATTCTTATTAACACCTCTAGTTAAACCAAAGATAGCACCTTGACACTCATCATTCCAATAAGGAGCGCCCAAGCCTACAAAGGCAGGAACAATTATTACTCCAGCAGAATCTTCAACTTCTTTTGCCATAGCTTCGGTATCGGAAGCAGATTTAAATAATTGTAAACCATCTCTTAACCATTGTGTTAAAGAACCTGATACAAAGATTGAACCCTCTAAAGCATATTTAACTTCATCTTTAATTTTCCAAGCCACAGTTGTAAGTAAACCATTTTGTGAAATAATTTCCTTATCGCCAGTATTAATAAGCATAAAACCACCTGTGCCATAAGTGTTTTTAATATCACCCTTTTCAAAGCATGATTCACCAAATAAAGCTGCTTGTTGATCACCTACAAGACAAGTTATAGGACATGTTTGATTAAAGAAATGTCTTGGATCAATATAACCAAATTCACATGATGTATCCTTGATTTCTGGTAAATAAGATCTAGGAATATCAAATATCTTTAATAATTCATCATCCCAATCAAGAGTATGAATATTAAATAATAAAGTTCTAGAAGCATTTGTTACATCAGTAGCATGTACTTCTCCATTGCTCATACGCCACAATAGCCAAGTATCAACAGTACCAAATAACAAGTTAGGATTTTCCTTTACACCCTTAACATTATCTCTAATCCATTTAATCTTAGAAGCACTGAAATATGGATCTAATAATAGACCTGTTTTCTCTTTTATTAGAGGTTCTAAACCATCTTCCTTTAATTTATTAACAATATCAGAAGTTTGACGTGATTGCCATACTATCGCATGATATACTGGCAAACCAGTTGTCTTATCCCAAATTACTGTTGTTTCTCTTTGATTAGTAATACCAATAGAAACAATTTCACTTGGTTTAATTTCACCATCTGAAAATACTTGTGCTAAACAAGATAATACTGATAACCATATCTCATTAGCATCTTGTTCAACCCATCCTGCTTGAGGAAAGAAATTTTCAATTTCCTTCTGTGCTACCTTAACTGCCTTTTGATTTTCATCAAAAATAATACATCTTGAAGAGCTAGTGCCCTGATCAATTGTAAGTACATATTTACCCATATTAAATTCCCTCTATTTATATTTTAATTATATAATAACAATTGTGAGGTGAGACTTATGAAAGAAACTTTAGTTATTTTAGCTGCCGGCATGGGTTCTAGATATGGTGGCTTAAAACAGATAGATGGCGTAGGAAACCACAATGAACCTATTATTGAATTTACTATTTATGATGCTATTAAAACAGGATTTAAAAAGATTGTCTTAATCATTCGTAAAGAACATGAACAAGCATTCGAAGAATCTTTAGTTTCAAAGATTAGACCATATGTTGAAGTAGAATATGCTTATCAAGATATCAATGATATTCCTGAAAATATCACTATACCAGAAGGAAGAGTTAAACCTTGGGGTACAACTCATGCCTTACTTGCATGTCGCAATATCTTAAAAGATGATCCATTTGTTGTATGCAATGCTGATGACTTCTATGGTAGAAATGCCTTTGAACAAGTTATGAATTTCTTCCATTCAAACACAGTAGACAATGAATACTGCATGGTTGGTTATAAAGTAGAAAATACATTATCTGATAATGGCACAGTTACTAGGGGTCTATGTCATAAAGATGAAAATGGTTATTTAAGTTCAATCAAAGAAATTATGAATATTAAATGGAACAATAATCATGATGGTGTTGAATATGAAGAAGATGGTAATTATAAACCAATGGAACTATCAACTCCAGTATCAATGAACTTCTGGGGTTTCAAACCATCAATAATAAATAAATTAAATAATATCTTCATTAACGAAATAGAACAAGGTATTAAAAACAATCCATTAAAATATGAAGCACTACTTCCAAACCATGTTGGTGTACTAGTAAATGAAAAACAAGTTAAAGTTAAAGTCTTAACATCAAATGATAATTGGTTTGGTGTAACATATATCCAAGATAAGCCAGTAGTTATGCAAAAGATCCAAGCATTAAAGGATAATGGTACTTATCCTGATATCTTATTTAGATAATAAAAACTTGGTAATTTGAATTATCGTGTGTTTTTTGAAAAATGCACAACGAACTAATGTGTG
>CAVDLK010000046.1:0-9075 GCA_963609745.1 Erysipelotrichaceae bacterium
CTATTATATTTTCCCTTTTTATTCGCGAGCACCGCTGTGGCAACCCCACCACTTACAAGCAATAGAGTAACCCATAAGAAGTTATTATTTATAGAATTATTTTCAGGTCCATAAACACCAGTTTCAGGTGGTGTATATTCTTCTATAGGTGCTGGTGTTGGCTCAGTAAGAGGATTAAAACATTTATAAAGTACAGCACTATATTGATCATCAGCAACTTCAATCTTATCAAAATCTTTATTATTTAGTTTTCCAGTAAGATTTTTGCTTATAGTTCTATACAAATTAAGATACTCTTTATTATTGCTTACATTAGCATCAAATTTAGCCATGTAATAATAGCCAGTTGTGTACTTTTCATCTTCTTCCATTTCTACCCAAGTGCTATCTTCGACACCATCGTAGTCATCTTCCGCTACCTTGTACCATTTTGTATCAACAGTTACTACGCCTAGTCCAGCTTCTTCATCACATACATCATCAGTGATTGTCTTACTTGGTTCATAATCAGCTTGCGCATCAAGAGCTGGTGCTGTAATAGTCATATCTATATTATGGATTCCTAAAACATCAACATAAGCTTCTACACTTAAACAATAGCCATCCTCCATTAATAAGACATCTGCTTCATTCCCATTAATAGTTGCAGAAATGTTTTCGTTGAAAGGTAAATTATCTTTAACTTCTTCACCTTCTTTTTCATAAGCCTGTGACAAAAAACATACATAATAGTGATAACCATCTTGGAATACTTCGTCGTCTATTTTTTCCATTTTAGTTCTTGCTGTTTCGATATCATTTTTATAGTTTTCATAATCTGCATCGGAAATCTTAAACCAGATAGTGTCACTAACATTAAAATGTCTTATAGTAGAATCCATCGCAGGAGTCATGCTGTATGATTCATAAGTTAATCCAAGAACATTATTGCCAAGTATTGGTTCTACAACAAAGTTGATAGATGTAGCTTCAAAGTATGTGGGTCCACTTGTGCTTGGTTCTGGGTCCTCGGCCATTACTGTTGTAGGAACAAGACATAGTACAAGCAGAATCGCAATAATAATATACGATAGATGTTTTTTCATGTTGAATCCTCCTCGATTTATCGAGTTTATCTCTTTTTATTAATTTTAAGCCCAACCCAAACGAAAAAACAAGCCCTACAGTAATTACTTCGCGTAAAATGGATTGGGAGATAAAAAAGACAATAGACCTATAATATTAATTAGATAGATTAAAAGGAGGCCTATTGTCATGTTTATAGTACCACAAGAATATCAGGAAGGATATTTTAAATCAGTAATTACGCATGAAATCAGGTGAAAATCTGGTTTTATTTTGGCTTTAATAGTATATATGTATATTCTAGTATTATAAAGATACCGGTAATATCTTTTGTATTGTTTTTTAATATGTTTAAATGGTGATCTTATGTCTAAAGTTATTAATACATATCCTGATTGGGTAGAAAAATATAGAGGTAAAGGTAAAACCATTAGGAAGACTGCTAATGGTTATGGTTTATATAAGTGTACTAGTGTATATGATAAATCAAAGGGTTATCCTAGAAGCAAGCAAGAATTTTTAGGTATGATAGATGAAGAAAAAGGCTTTATACCTAAAGTTAAGAAAAATGGTAATCCTGAATATATAGAATATGGTTTATCTAGTTTTATAATGATTAATTTTAAAAGAGAATTAGTTAGATCTAGTTATGGTACTAGTAAGATTGCCTTTAAATCTAGACCTGAAGAAGAGTTATTAAAACTATTAGCTGTATTATCTTCAGATACTATTAAAGATAAATTAATACAAGCAGTTAATAATAAAAACAAGAAGTAATTATCTATTAATATCCTTTAATACTGTCGATATTTTAAAAATCATAAAAAACTAAGATATCAATATCAATTAATCATACAAATATTACCAACAAATTAATCTATAACCTAATAAAACAATGAATAATTCAAAATCATTTATTATGTTTTAATATTTATGCGTAATTACTGCTCAGTAAGAGGATTAAAACATTTATACCATTTCTACCCAAGTGCTATCTTCGACACCATCGTAGCCATCTTCCGCTGCCTTGTACCATTTTGTATCAACAGTTATTACGCCTAGTCTTCGTGGAAACATTATCCTTGTCCATCCTCCATTAATAGTTGCAGAAATGTTTTCCTTAAAAGATAAATGATCTTTGACAAGAAATTTCCCTGTGACCCTATTCGAATGTGTATCACTATTATCCACTATACTTTGTAAAAAACAGCTACATTCTGTATTAGTTTGTGTTGCCGTTTATTATGCTTTTGTATATTTCTCTGCCCAGGAATTGATCGCGTCCAAAATCGGCAGAAAATCCTTTCCCATTTCAGTCAGCGAATATTCTACCTTTGGAGGAACAACTGGATATACCTCACGATGAACAACACCGTATTCTTCCAGTGTACGGAGGTCCTTCGTCAGATTGGCTTCCGTGATGTGCGGTAGTCGGCGGTGAATTTCGCTAAATCGTAATGTTTCATCAGAGAGGACATAAATGATCACCATCGTCCATTTCCCCTGAATGATTTTTGAGACCCGTGCAATCGGGCAGGTTTCCGTATCAAATGATAAAATGTCCATAGAACTCCTAATACTATCTTTTGAGATAGTGACTATAAATTTTTATTGTACTTGTAGTTTTCTACGTGCTCATTATAATGTAGGTAAGAATCTTTGTAAAGACGCAAGAAAGGAAACATGACTATGGACACAATTCAGGCAATTTTGTCGAGAAAATCTACCCGTTCCTATACGGACACGCCCATCAGCGAGGAGACATTAAATACCATACTGGAAGCAGGAATGTCCGCCCCGGTTGGCTCCGGTGCTTATGATTCCCTGCATCTGACAATCGTGCAGGATCAGATGTTGTTTACTGAAATCAATACAGCCGTCAACGATATGATTTTCAAAATACTGGGCAAGCACATGGACAAGAACTTCGGCGCTCCTGCTATGATTTTTGTATCCTCCAAAACTGCTATAATGCCTGGCTTAGAATACGCCAATGCCGCCTGTGTGTTGGAGAATATGGCAATCGCCGCAACGAGCATGGGAATTGATAATATCATCTGGGGCGGCGCTTCAGCAGCCGTGGCACAAAGTGCGGAGTTG
This sequence comes from Erysipelotrichaceae bacterium, assembly GCA_963609745.1. Classification (GTDB taxonomy): domain Bacteria; phylum Bacillota_I; class Bacilli_A; order Erysipelotrichales; family Erysipelotrichaceae; genus Colivicinus. Next base: position 3,166 of record CAVDLK010000046.1, read on the forward strand.
ACCGAAAAGCTTGGTATTCCAACAGGCTTCAAGCCGCTGCTGTGCATTTCGCTCGGCTACGGCATGGAAAATGAACCACCAAAAAAGCACGAAATTTCCGTGAATAGGGTGAAAGCATGATATGCAAGCACGCTGAATGGATCGAAGATTTACTGGGTGCAGCGAAAGCAAATCCCACACAGGAAAATATCTCGCTGATCGAATGCTGCGGCGCCGGCTGCGCCAAAAGGCAAAACGCCTTTGAAGGCATGGAGTCACTCAGAAAACAAGCTTCTAACTGCAAAACAAGATCAGATTATGCGGCATTTCTAAGACAGGTTGTGCCTGTGCAAATTGAAGAAGTCGATGACGGCATCGTTATGCGGCTTGCTAAGACAGGCTGCACCTGCCCGATGGCAAGCGAGATTCACGCAAATAAGGAAATGCTCTGCTACTGCACCTGTGGCCATGAGAAAGCCGCCTGGAGCGTTTTCTTCGGAAAGTCTGTCGATGTGGAAATTGTCGAGAGTTTTCTGCGCGGCGGAAAGGACTGCGTCATTAAAATCCATTGCTGATTCTCAATATGCAACTGTTTTACTGTGAATAACGCAAACATCTGAATAAGGGTCACAGGGAAACTCCCTGTCAAGTTGGATTTGTCCCATTAGGCGAATGTTAGAAAATCCCCTGCTGAGAAATGTTCTTAGCAGGGGATTTGTGTCTTTACGGCCCTTGTGCACTTTGCTTCGTTATTAGTGCTGTTTATTACCCAAGAGCTATGTTTTATAGTATTTTTTATTATTTCTTACTATCTTCTTCAATTAAGATCTTAATTGCTTCACAAGCTGTTTCTACTGACTTTTCCATTTCAGTAAAGGCCATGATAGCACCAGCTCTACATCTTCTAATAGAACTAATAACAAATAATGCGGCACATTCCATTTCAGAAGATACAACATGTCCTCTTCTCCAAGCTTCCCAACGTTCTTTTAATCTTGCTTCTGCTGGCATTGTTTCTGGTGCATGTTGACCATAGAATGAATCCTTAGATTGAGTAATACCTTCTAGGAAGTTGTAACCTAACTTATCGGCAGCTCTAGCTAATGCATCTACTACATGTCTATCAGCTACTGCTGGATATTCAATTGGAATGTAATGAATTGTAGTACCTTCATCTCTTACAGCAGCATTGTTGATAACACCATCAAGACTTTCATCATATGATTCATCACAAACTCTACCTGCTGTACCAACTCTAATAAATGTATCAGCACCACATTTAATTAATTCTTCTAAAGCAATAGCAGTTGATGGACAACCCATACCAGTTGAAGTAACTGATACTTTAACACCATTTAAATAACCTGTCCAAGTCTTATGTTCTCTATTGTGTGCAACAAGTTTTGCATCATCAAAATAAGATGCAATTAAATCTGTTCTAAATGGATCACCAGGTAATAATACATATCTACCTACATCTCCTGGTTTAATTTGTGTGTGATATTGTAATTCTGCACTTTTATCAAAAACGTGTTTTTCAGCCATATTATTTTGTTCCTCCAAATCCATAACCATCATCTTCACTTACAAATCTACAACTTGGTAACATTTCTCTTAATGAATAATCTTCATAAGTATTTTCATCTTTTGCGCAAATAACTCTAAATTCATCTGGATGACAGAACTCAGACATTACTTGTCTACATACACCACATGGCGTACAGATACCAGTTAATCCTGCCTTTTCATCACCACCAACAATGGCAATCTTTGCGAAATTATATTCACCTTCACTAATTGCTTTAAAGAAAGCAGTTCTTTCAGCGCAGTTAGTAGCGGTAAAACCACCATTTTCAATATTACATCCCTTATAAACTTTACCTTCTTTAGTTAATAAGGCAGCGCCAACTTTCCAATGTGAATAAGGTGCATAAGCAAATTCTCTTGCTTCAATTGCTAGTTTGATTAATTCTTCATTAGTCATGTTGTACCTCTATAATTTCATTAACTCAACAGCAACTTGTGAAGCAACCTTAGCATTGTTATATGCTAGTTGAAGGTTAGAAGCAAATGATTCACCACCTGTTAAATCCTTAATTGTTGCCAATAAGAATGGAGTAGTCTTCTTACCTCTTATGCCTTTTTCTTTAGCCATCTCTAGAGCCTTATCAATTGCTGCATCAATAACTTTATGATCTAAGGAATATTCATGAGGAATAGGATTAGCTAGTAATACACCACCTTGTAATCCTAGGTCCCACTTAGTCTTAAGAATTCTTGCTGCTTCATTAGGGTTTTCTACTTTAAAATCTACACCATAGCCTGAAGTATCACAGAAGAATGCTGGGAATTCACTAGTCTTATAACCTAATACTGGTACACCAAATGTTTCTAAGTATTCTAGTGTTAAACCAATATCTAATATTGATTTACAACCAGCAGATACAACACATACTGGAGTATGAGCGAATTCTTGTAAATCTGCAGAAATGTCCATTGTTTCTTGAGCACCTCTATGAACACCACCTATACCACCAGTCGCAAATACTTTAATACCAGCTAAAGATGCAATTAACATAGTTGTCGCAACTGTAGTAGCAGCAGTTTGATTAGTTGCTAGATATACAGCAACATCTCTTCTAGAAGCCTTTGCGACATTTTCTGCCTTGCACATAATCATTAGTTCTTCTTCATTTAGACCAACTTTTAATTTGCCACCAATGATAGCAGTAGTTGCAGGTATAGCACCCTCATTTCTTACTACTTCCTCAACCTTATGAGCGAATTCTACATTCTCTGGATAAGGCATACCATGAGATAGAATTGTTGACTCTAAAGCAACTACTGGTTTACCTTGTTTTAGAGCTTCTTCTATTTCTGGTGTAATCGATAAATAGTCCTTGTAACTCATATTCTGTTCTCCTTTACTATTCTTTCTAATAAATCTATCGACATATCTGAATTGATAGTTGATTCACTTGTTATTGCGCCAATCCCGGCTGCTAGACCATAATCTATGGTCTTATCTATATCTAAGTTATTAACATCTCCATAGATTATTGCTGCCATCAAAGCATCTCCTGCACCTGAGGCATTAACCATATTTTCAACTGGCCTTAATCTTCTTTTTACCTTCCTACCCTCATCATCCATATAAAGAATACCATCTTTACCTAAAGAAACGAATATCTTATGTAAACCTTGTTTTAATAATATTTGACAAGCCTCATATAAATCATTTTCATCCTTAATCTTTATACCACTTAGATTCTCTAATTCCGTTCTATTAGGCTTAATACAATCTAAATCCTTAACATATTGCCTCATCTTTAAAGCATAGTTATCAGAAATAGGATCACAATATAAAGCCACTCTACCCTTACATATATCAATTATCTTCTTAATTGTTTCATCAGTTAAAGATGGATCAATTAAAACCAATTTTGAATTCAATAATACCTTAGCCTTATTCTTAATATACTCAGCATCTAACGACTCTATTACTGACATATCACATACTGCTAGATACATATCGTTGTTCTCATCTTGTACCTGCATAAATACGCCAGAAGATTTACCCTTAATAGTCAAACAATTTTTAGTATCAATATTATTTAATTTTGAATCCTCTAAAATCATCTTACCAAAACCATCATCGCCTATTGCGGTAATAAGTTTAGTCTCACAACCTAGTTTAGAAAGATTCGTTAAAATATTATGCGTTACTCCACCAACATTAGTTGATATATCAGCAGGATGGTCATAATGAGTTCTAATTGGAATTCTAGATTTACCATAAACATCAACATTAGCCGCACCAATACCCACAACATAATTATCTTTATTAATAATATATCCCTTACCAACAAGATAACCTTGCTTAATTAATGAAGATATATGAACAGCAACAGTAGATCTTTTAATACCTAAAATCTCAGCAATCTCTGCTTGTTCTATAGTAGGATTTACCTGAATAATTTCTAATATTCTCTTCTCTTGATTAGTCATATATTTAGTTATCTAAACTCATGTTTATTATAGCATTCTAATATAATAAAAAATATTAATTATTATAAATCTTTATCTATAACAAATACTGAATTTACAAACAATTCAAAAAAGCCTTATTTTTCAGGCTTTCTTAAGTGTTAAATGTTGTATAGTAGAGAAATGCAAATAATAAATATTTCTTTTAAGTTTACAATAACTCTTAATTTCGTTGCATTTTAAGAATCGTTGTAAAGATATTATTTGTCCTTGAAACAATAATAGTTACAAGACATCGATTTGTAACCCAAATAGTTGTTCCTATTCTTTTCCTATCTTTTTAACAGTATTTCCTTTTATGAGTTTACCAGAAACAATTACATGCTCTGGTTTTGATTCTGGTTTTTCTATTAATTGAAGAAGTTTTTCTGCAGCTTTAATACCTATTGTTTCGGTATCTTGTTCATAGGTTGTTAGATTAAATATTTTAGACATACTGATACCATCATAACCAATAATAGAAATATCATTTGGAATTGATAAACCAGAATTAATGATTGTATCTCTACCACCAAGTAAAGAATAATCATCAGAAAAGATAATACAAGTTGGTCTATCTTTAAGTTTTAATAACTCTTCCGTTTTCTTAGAACAGGTTGCTATATCGTGATATAAACTTTCAATAACATAAGAAGAAGGAATATCAAGTTTTAATTCCCTACAAGCCCTATTAAAACTACTAAGTCTATCTCTAGTAACATCAGTATATTCACCATGGATATAAGCAATCTTCTTATGACCCATAGAATATGCATATTTAACAAGTTCTTCTAAACCTTTAGAATTATCAGATAATACCGAAGCACATTCATTACACATATAATCAATAGTAACTACTGGTATATTTGATGATAATAGTTCTTTTATTTCTTCAGAATGAAAATCAGCAGTCATGATGATAACTCCATCAAAACTACGATATTTAATATGGTTTAAATAAGTTGTTTTTCTACCGGCAACAGTATTGTTAATAAAAGTTAAATCATAACCCTTAGATTCTATTTCTTTTTGAAATGATCCTAAAATCAAAGAAAAATACTCATGGGTTAAACCAGACCTAGAATCCGCAAACAAAACACCAACATTATATGTTTTATTTGTTTTCAAAGCTCTAGCAGCAACATTAGTTGCATAACCCATTTGTTGTGCAACCTTTTTAATTCGTTTCTTAGTGGCATCAGAAATATCTTTTTGATCATTTAATGCTTTAGAAACTGTAGCTGCTGAAACATTACATTTTTTCGCAATATCTTTTATTGAAACCATATCATTAATTATAACAATTTTATTAATTGTTCCCTTATATCATCATAATGAGCATCTACTAAACCAAAATCCATTTCCTTATATGACCATAGAGCCCTACCAATATTGTATTTATTAAAAACATTATTAATACACTTAAACCATTTAACGATATCTATAGGATTGGCCCTATCAATAACACCATATTCACCACAATATAAACTAACATTTCTATCTTCACAGATTTCAATTGCTTCCTTAAATAAATCCTCAAAGTACCTTTCATCAATATAAGAATCCTTATTAAATACATCAACATGCTTTTGACCGATATATTTATTAGTATATTCTTCATATTTATTAGTACTCTCATCAAAAGACATTCTAAAGTTTGTATCCATCTTATCAATCCAATATGCTCCTTGATGAGTAAAGATTAAAGGACTATAACAATGAAAGTTATAAACAATATTTTCATCATATGGTAAATCTAAGTCTTTGATTGCTGTTACAGAATTATAATAATAACCGCCAATTAAGATTTTAATATTTGGATTTATCATCCTAATTCTATTAACACATTCTCTAGCAATTTCATTCCATTTATCTTTATATTCATAATCATCAATCTCGTTTAAT
>CAVDLK010000047.1:0-8846 GCA_963609745.1 Erysipelotrichaceae bacterium
ATACAAAATATACTATGGATTCATTTAATAAATCCTTAGATATCTTATCAACAACATTGGCAGTATGAACTTCTTCAATATTTGTATGATCTATAGTTCTAATTAAAGAATACATCTCATATTTTTCAAAGAAGTCATTGCAACCCTGTTCATCTATATCAACCTTACAATCATTTAATTGTAAAGGTATATCAAAATCAGTTTTAATTGTTGCCAATGTCTTAGATAAGAAACATGAATCCTTATCATTGATTAATTTCTCTTTTAATTTACCCTTTATCTCATCAATATGTTCATAAATTCCCTCACATGTATCATAGGTATTCAATAACTTAATTGCTGTTTTGTCACCAACACCTTCAACACCCTTGATATTATCTGAACTATCTCCAGCTAATCCTTTATATTCAATTATTTGATATGGTTTTAGATTCCACTCTTGTTTTAAAGCTTCCTCATCCATCTTAGCCATTTCCGATAAACCTTTTTTCATCATATAGACACTAGTATTATCATCAATTAACTGAAGCATATCTCTATCGCTTGATAAGATACACGTTTCAATCATAAATTTCTTAGATAAGGTACCTATAATATCATCAGCCTCAATATCATCATATTCTAAGTAAGGAATATGATAAGCATCTAGCATTTCTCTAACTAAATCAAATTGACCTACAAGTTCTTCGGGAGTTGGTTTTCTGCCACCCTTATAATCAGGGGCTAAATCATGTCTAAAGGTGTGCTTTCCTTTATCGAAAGCAACAACTAAATAATCCGGATTAAGCATCTTGATGGCCTTATTTAACATATTGGCAAAAGCATATACTGCATTAGTATATACACCCTTAGAAGTCTTCATTATATTGCCATAACATGTGGCATAAAAACCTCTAAATAGTACTGAATTACCATCAATTAATAATAATTTCATAATTTTAATTTTCAATAATCTTTGTAGCCATATTTTGTAATATGCTTAAGTTCTCCAACATTAAAGACATATAGTCTTTTCCTGAACTAAGTTGAGAACTTGTAAGTGATGAAATATTATATAAATTAACTCTTTTTAAACCTAATTCACTGATTAATGAGTTATATAATTCAATCATTTCTTCTGGCAAATTAGCCTCAAAAGCAATATATTCTACACCATCATCAATGATTCTTTGTTTGATTATCTCTAATTGTTCATCAGATGGCAAAGCACCATATTTAGATAAACAAATAGGATATACTTGGAAACCATAATCCTTTTGCCAACAACCAAATGAACCAGTCATAGATACAAATTTAATAGTTTCATTATTTGCCGCAAGTTGTAAAGATAAAGCATTATATGAAGCATCTAAGGCTATTAACTCATCAGCAAGTTTTTCATAGTTTTCATTAAAATATTGTGATTGTTCAAAATAGTTGCTAGATAGATATTCATTAATATCCTTAGCCATAGATAACATACCAATTGGTGATAGCCAAATAAAAGGATCAAAATCATAGGTATCAATATCATTAAAAACATCACCTTCATAATAAACTGATTCTACATAGTTGGTCTTACCATTTACATAGACAGGTGTATATCTTTTATATTCATATAAAGCATTTAATATTGATAAATCCTCAATATCAACACCAGTTTCCTTTATTTCATCATCATATAAATCCATATATGGTTCCAAACCACCAATATGGAATAAAACAGTTGAATCATTTAATGTATCAATAGCATATTCTTTTATTTGGGCAACCTGCACCATATCATCACTTTGAATAGAAACAGCATTTATCTTATTACCACCTATTCTATTTAAAAGATATCCTATCGGATAAATAGTATAAGAAACATATTCTTTATTTGTACCACAACTGCATAACAACAATATTATTAATAATATACTTAAAAATTTTTTAACCATAGATAAATTATACAACATTATTTCAATTCATATTTTGCGTAATAGATTGGCATACCCATAGCCACAAATCTAGCTTGATATGCTGTCATTGGTTCATCCTCATTAATATAATTACGATTAATATCCTTTAATACAAAATTAGATTTTTCAAAATATTCTAATGAATCATTAAAGAAACCTTCATTATCCGTCTTAAATATCAATTCACCATCATCTTTTAATATCTTTTCATATTTACTTAAAAAAGGCATATATGTTAATCTACGCTTATGTTGTCTTGATTTAGGCCAAGGATCACTAAAATGTAGATATATTCTATCAATTGATTTATTAGGTATTAGATCCTCAATATTACTTGCATCAGCAAGCATTACTCTAAAATTGCTTACTTTGTTGTCTTGGGCTTTTTGAATAGCTCTAGCAACACATGTTTCTACTCTTTCTAAGCCAACATAAAAGATATCAGGATTTTTAATAGCTGATTCAACAATAAAATCCCCCATTCCCATACCTATTTCAATATAGATAGGTTTTTCAATATTTAAATCATTTAAGTTCTCTATTAAATATTCTTTTTCATTTTCTAGAAATGGCAAAACCCATTTCTTTTTTCTCATACGCATACAAACATTATTATACAAAAAAATAGAAGCTCCTAAGAACTTCTATCATTTAATATTATTTCTTCTTACCAAAGAATCTTCTTTCACCTTCTGGTTTATTAACTTCAACCTTTTGTTTTACATCATCATTTTGCTTTTCAGGTTTAGGTAATAAATCCTTAGCAGAACAATTTACTCTACCTTTTTCATCAATCTCAGTAACCTTAACCTTGATTGTATCACCAATCTTTAAAACATCCTCTGGCTTATTTACCTTCTCATAACTAATCTTAGAAACATGTAATAGAGCATCTGTACCCTTGAATAGTTCTACGAAAGCACCAAATTTTTCAAGTCTTACAACCTTAGCATCATAGATATCACCAACTTTTGCTTCTCTAGTAATATCTTCAATCATAGCTCTAGCCTTATTAATAGCAGCTCTAGAAGTATGATAGATAACAACCTTGCCATCATCGTCGATATCAATCTTAACATTATCACATTCTTCAATAATCTTATTGATCATATCACCGCCCTTACCGATAACATCTTTAATCTTATCAGTAGGAATCTTGAAGGTATCCATCTTAGGTGCATATTCTGATACTTCTTTTCTAGGTTCAGCAATAGCAGTAGCCATATTATCAAGAATTTGCATTCTTCCCTTATGAGCTTGCGCTAAAGCCTCTTTGAATATTTCTCTAGTAATACCCTTACACTTGATATCCATTTGTAAAGCAGTGATACCATCTCTAGTACCAGCTACCTTGAAGTCCATATCACCATAATGGTCTTCAGCACCTTGAATATCAGTTAAGATTGAATAATTTTCACCAGTTGTGATTAAACCCATTGCCACACCTGCAACAGGAGCCTTGATAGGAACACCAGCAGCCATCAAAGACATAGTACCAGCACAAATTGAAGCTTGTGAACTAGAACCATTTGATTCCATAACTTCCGCTACTGTTCTAATAGCATATGGGAATTCTTCTTCGGAAGGCATAACTTGTAGTAATGCTCTTTCACCTAATGCACCATGTCCTATTTCTCTTCTACCAGGATTACCCATTCTACCAACTTCACCTACACAATATGGAGGGAAGTTGTAATGATGCATAAATCTCTTTTCTTCTACTTCTGTTAAGTCATCAATAATTTGATTATCACCTAGAGGGCCCAAAGTTGTAATAGACATAACTTGTGTTTGGCCTCTTGTGAATAATGCTGAACCATGAACTCTAGGAAGTAAATCAACTTGTGAATCTAGAGGTCTGATTTCATCTAGAGCTCTACCATCAGGTCTAATCTTTTCATCAGAAATTAATCTTCTTATTTCATTCGCAATAATTTCTGTACAATATTCGCCAGTTTGTTTAACTAGTTTTTCACAATCCTTTTCACTATAACCTTCTAATGCAGCAAAGTGTTCCTTCATTTCATTAGTTATAGCTTCTTGAGCAGCATAAGCTTCTAATTTTTCATGAATAGAAACAGCAGCTTCAAGTCTTTGTTTACCATTAGCATTTACATATTCCTTAATTTGTGGATCAATTTCATAAAGAACTACTTCCATCTTTTCCTTGCCAACTTTGGCAATAATTTCTTCTTCAAATTCACATAGTTCTTTAACACGGTCATGGCCAAACATTAATGCATCTAACATTAAATCTTCAGATACTTCATGAGCACCTGCTTCAACCATATTTAAAGCTTCCTTAGTACCAGCAACAGTTAAATCAATTGATGATCTACTTGCTTGTTCACTTGTTGGATTGGCAATAAATTCACCATCAACATAAGCAACCTTAACACCAGCTATAGGACCATCAAAAGGAATGTTTGAGATACATAGAGCTAATGAAGCACCAAACATTGCAGCCATTTCAGCTGAACAGTTAACATCTACTGATAATACAGTATTAACTACTTGGACTTCATTTCTAAAACCTTCGGCAAATAATGGACGAATAGGTCTATCAATTAATCTTGCAGTCAATGTTGCATGTTCAGAAGGTCTACCTTCTCTTCTTAAGAATCCACCAGGAATCTTACCTACAGAATACAACTTTTCTTCAAATGATACAGTTAGTGGGAAAAAATCTGTATCCTTTGCCACATTTGAAGCACATGCTGTTGATAATACAACAGTGTCTCCATACCTTACTAGAACAGACCCCCCAGCCTGTTTTGCGATTTCACCAGTCTCGATGCGTAATTTTCGACCAAAGAAATCTCTTTCAAATACTTCTCTCATTTCGTTTTCTCTTCTTTCTTTATATTTAACTAATTAATTTTAACATTTATATACAAAATATAACAAATTAAAAAGTTCTATAAATGTAGTAAAATGAAATCATGTTAGAAAATGAATTCCCTTTTCTTAATCATGATTATCTAAAAGAATTAGAATCTTATGCTAGTGATATTCTAAATTTTGAAGATTACATTAAGCATAAAAATTATAGACAGCATGGTTGTGTTTCGGTTTATGAACATTGTATTTTTGTTGCTTGCAAATCTTTACAAATGGCTGATTTATATAAACTTTCTATCGATAGAAAACAATTAGTCAGAGCAGCCTTATTACATGACTATTTTAAATATGATTGGCATAATTACGCTAGAGAAAATGGTGTGCATAGACTTCATGGTGTACATCATCCTAGAATTGCTGCCGAAAACGCCAATAAAGATTTTTCAATAACAACATTAGAAGATAATGCCATTAGAGCCCATATGTGGCCACTTGGTTCAGCTTTCCCAAAATCAACAGAAGCATGGGTTATCTTTTTCGCTGATAAAGATTGTGCTTTCAAAGAAACACTAACTATGCGCAAAGTAAAAATGCCGACTTAGCTCATCTGGTAGAGCAATTCACTCGTAACGAATAGGTGGTAGGTTCAAGTCCTATAGTCGGCACCATAAACAAATAAAGAACTGTATAAATCAAGATTAACAGTTCTTTTTTATTGAAAATATTTATAATTTAATGTTTTCTTGGCCTTCTATGATACAGTAGAGCGAAAATCATTGCTGAAACAAAGATTATTATAGATATGCCATATATTATTAGATTATCTGTAGATATAGATGATGTATTATTAAAACCATCAAAAGACATATTACCACCAAAATCATTGCCACTAGGCATGTCTGGTGCTTGTGTATTATTAGAATCATCTTTATTAAATTGTGAAGAAGGAAAATCATTTGGCCTTGAATCAAAGTTCTGTGATTGACTAGTTTCATCATCTTGTTTATTTAGAGAGTCTTTATTTGTTTCCTCTACATTATTTTGCTTCTTATCTATTGATGTAGATTGATCAAAATCCACCTTTTCTTCATCACTATTATTGAAAGATGTTGGCATATCAAAACCAAAATCATTGTTTTTACTGCCATTATTCATGCTTCCCATAACAGATAAATTTAAACTTGAAGCATCAATTAATGTATCACTATCTCTTTGACTTGATTCAGTTGAAGGAATTGTTCCCTCAATTTGTCCTTTAATAGATTCGCCACGCAATTTTACTACTTGATATAAAGTATCTACGGCTTCTAAATATTCTTCATAACTATAAAATGCTGTTGGATCACTTTCTACTAATTCATCAATTTGGCTACGTACACGATTATAGAATTCATCAAATCTGCCACCTTCTATATACCCACTTACAAGTTCTTCTAGATATGCATAATATTGATTGTGATAATTTTCATCCTCCATCAATGTATCAAAGAACTTTGTGCTAGAAAAAGCATCATCAATTGCCGAATTAACAACACTAGTAGCATCGTTGCTGCTGCCCATACCACCAAAAGAAAGATTATAGTCCCAAGGTATTAGATTTAATTTACCATCATATTCATATAGATAATAATTATGCGCCATTGAACCAGATAAACTATCATCATTTACGGCAAATATATGTACTGCCATATAACGTAATAGATTATCAACATCCATATAATCTTCTAAATTATTTCCTTCAGATATATTTTTTAATGCACTAACAACTCGTTTATGATCAGCCGTACTACTAGAAGTAACCTCACCATCCCATATATCAGAATAACTATCTAAATCATCATCAATGTAATTTAAATTTGCCCCACCACTACTTGTAAAACTAAAGTCCATCTCAGGTTTACTATTATTGCTTTCTTCTACATCACTTTTAGTTTCACTTGTAGTATCTGGCCTTTGAAAATTATTAAATGAATTTGGCATCTCTTCAAAATTAAATTGTTCATTACCATTTTGATTATCTGGCGGTGTCATATCACTGAAGTCCATATCTTCAAAATCAAAATCATTACCACCGCCGATATTCAAACTATCAGGTTTGTATAATTTGCCATTAGAAACACCAAAGTTACGAAGCATAAAACTATCTTCTACTGCCTCTAATGCTAGATATACACCCCAATATTCACCATTAACAGAAATCTTTGCATAGTTATAAAGTGAAGCATCTGCATCTAAATATTGAAACATATCATAGATTAATGCTTCTTTCATGTTTGTAGCATCGGCATAATTATTATTTAAAACTAATTTATCTAAACCAAAACATGTTTGACCATCTACATAATAATCAAATTCTAATTTAAAACTATATCTATCTGTATCAGGATCACTGGCAATAGAACTTAAACTAGTATTACCTTTAGGACGAATTGCGACTTGATAGAAAGTTGTACCATTGATATTTACATCACATTGATAATATTCTTCAGAAATGGCATTCTCTAACATATCATTCCATTCATCCTCATCCATTAAAATATTGACACTCATAATACTACTTGTATCAAATAGTTCAGTTTCATATTCCATGGTGATACCGGTAATGCTTGCTGATTCTTTGATTTTGTCAGAAAAAGCAACTAAGCAAAGACAAACTCCAACAGCAAGTACCATAATCCCAATAATTATTTTTGTGATATGTTTATTTGCTATCATGTGCTCTCCTTAAGATAAATATTCGCCATTATAGCTAACAAGAGTTACATTATCAACGCCAGGTAATGCCGAAATCGTATTAACAAAATTAGTTGAAGCATCCTTACTACGCAATTCACCAGTTATTTCTATGCCAGTACTAGTAATAGTCTTAGATTTAACAATATAATGTTCAGTTTGCTTTTCTATAATTTGCAAAGCACTATTTTCTGCTTTTTCATTAACACAATTCATTATTAAAATATAAGGATTATTGTGAATCTTACGATTAGCAAATATTAACAAAATAACTCCAATAATTGCTGAACCAATAATTGCTAGAGGAATCATACCAGCACCAATAACAATGCCTACAGCAAGTGACCAGAATAAAAATACTATTTCTACTGGCTCTTTAATTGCGGCACGAAATCTCACAATAGATAGTGCACCAACCATACCTAAAGATAAGACTACATTAGATGTTACAGCCATAATAACTAATGTTGTAACTAGTGATAAACCTACAAGTGTTAAAGCAAAACTGCTTGAATACATTACTCCTGTTAATGTTTTCTTATAGATTACAAAAATAAATAATGCAACTAATAAAGCAACTACCAATCCAATAATAGTATCAAGAATTGAGAATTCTGAAATATTCTCTAAAAAACTTGATTTAAAAATGTCATTAAAACTCATAATTTTCTTTTATTATCTAAAATATAGATAACTTCCTTTCTTGGCCTTGAATACAGTTGGCCATAACTGTTTTAATATGATTTATATTGTTATTACTTAACCAAAACGACGACAAGTACCATATTTTGAAAATGCAACTTGGCGAAGATTTCCTACTTGAAGTAAACATCTAATTGTTTCTGGCAAATAAGCATCATATTTAACTTCAAGAATAATATCATTTGGCATATCTGTAGCAGGTACATCTGTAATTTGATTATCAAGGAAATTATTTTGAAATAAACTTGTCCTAATCTTTGAATCAAAAGTTACTCTCACATTTCCAGGATCATAAACATATGGTTCTCTAATATAAGATACTAATGTACGAGGACGAAGTTGCTGTACCTTCATTTTGTAGTATAGTTCTCTAACTAACTCTTGAGGATGTTCTAACATCCATGAACCAGGTTGTGTTAGTATTCTTTGATAATCATCATAAGATATTAAAGCATCTACTTTCATACATAAGTCATTATGTTTTATCTTTTTCTCTAATGTAATAAAAGATAAATCATCATTATAATAGCGAATACGAATCTTCTCTCTTTTTTGAACACCATTAATTTTCTCTTTCAATGCCTTGTTGTTATAATTATCAAAATAAATACTTGATATTTTATATAAGCC
>CAVDLK010000048.1:0-8730 GCA_963609745.1 Erysipelotrichaceae bacterium
TTATAAAAAGAAAAAGAAACAAGAAGTTGAAAGAATAAAAAGAAAGAAAACAAGAGAATATATTAGGGCAAAGATAAAAGAAGAAAAGAAGCAAAGATATAAAAATGCTAGTAAGGAAGAATAAATGAAAGTAGGATTTATTTCTTTAGGTTGTGCTAAAAATTTAGTTGATTCAGAACATATCATTGGTTTATTTGATGACCCATTTTTTGAATATGAAGTAGATTTAAAACAATGCGATGCTATTGTAATTAATACTTGTGGTTTTATTTTAAGCGCTAAACAAGAGGCCATAGATACAATATTAGAGATTGCCGAATATAAGCAAGATAAATTAAAAAAATTAATTGTTACTGGTTGCTTAGTACAAAGATATTTTGATGAGGTTGTTAAAGAATTTAATGAGGTAGATTTATTTGTTAAAATTGATGATTATAAAGAATTACCAGATAAATTATCTAAATTATTTAATCATAAATTTATTCATTCATATGGTGAAAATAGAAAACTCGCAAATAATAACTATACTGCATATTTAAAGGTTAGTGATGGTTGTGATAATCGTTGTGCTTATTGTGCTATTCCTTTAATTAGGGGTAATTGTAAGTCATATACTATTGAGGAAAATATTTCAGAAGCTAAAAGATTATTAGAAAATGGTGTAAAAGAATTAAATGTTGTTGCTCAAGATACAACTTATTATGGTAAAGATTTATATGGCTATTTTAGATTAAAGGATTTAATTCATGAATTAGATAAATTAGATTTTAAATGGATAAGAATACTATATATGTATCCTGATGAAATTGAAGAAGATTTATTAATTGAAATGAGTAAATGTCAAAGAGTATTACCTTATTTTGATATTCCTATTCAATATGGTAATGATGAAATATTGAAATTAATGAATAGAAGGGGAAATGTTCAATTAATTAAAGAAAAGATTAATTTAATAAGAAAGTATTTTAAAGATGCTGTTATTAGAACTACGATGATTGTTGGTTTCCCTCATGAAACAGAAGAGACATTTAATGATACTATCAATTTAGTTAAAGAAATAAAGTTTGATTCTTTAGGTGCTTTTACTTATTCACAAGAAGATGATACTAAAGCATATGATATGGATGAACAAGTAGATGAGGATTTAAAGAATAAACGATATGAAGAATTAATGTTAATACAAAAAGATATCGTAGATAAGATAAATGAATCAAGAATTGGTAAAACATATGAGTGTTTAATTGAAAGATATGAGTCATTGTTTGATAGATATATAGGTAGAACTTATTTATCGGCACCTGATGGTATTGATGGAGTAGTTTATATTAAAAATGATGAGGGATTACAAATAGGTGAGTTTTATAATGTGAAGATAGTTGCTTATAAAAATTATGACCTAATTGGTATAATTGAGAAAAAGGGGTAAGTTATAATGAATTACTACATAGGCATTGATTTAGGTGGCACAAATGTACGTATATGTAAGGTTGATGAACAAGGTAAAATTGTTCAAGATGTAAAATCTGTTTCATATGGACTTGAGGGGCCTAAAAGAATTGAGGAAAATATTCTTGAATTATTAAGACAATTTGATTTAAGCGATGTAAAGTCAATTGGTTTTGCGATACCAGGACCAGTTGATGGAGAAAAAAATGTTATAACTCAAGCAACTAATATTCCAGGATGTGAAAATTATCCATTTGCGGATAATATCCATAAGGTAACTAATATACCGGTATTCTTAGATAATGATGCCAACGCTGCTGGGCTTGCTGAAGCTTTGCTTGGTGCTGGTAGAGGCTATAATGTTGTTTATTATTTAACTCATTCTACTGGTATCGGTGGTGGTTTGATTATTGATGGTAAGATTATTCAAGGCCATAAGGGATATGCTGGTGAGGTCGCAAATGTAATAGTTGACCGTAGTGGCCCATATTATCCAAATTATCATCATTTAAATAGAGGTGGTGTAGAAACTCTTGCTTCTGGTACCGCTATTGGATTAATTGGTAAAGATAAAATTGGTGAAAATGGCGATAGTGCTAAAAAAGTATTTACTTTAGCTACAGATGGTAATGAAATCGCAAAGGAAATTGTTGATAAGATGGCTAAGGATTTTGCGACTTGTCTATCTGCTATTAGCGCTATTGTTGCACCAGATTGTTTTGTTATCGGTGGTGGTTGTACAAATTCTAGTGAATTATATTTTGATAAATTAAGAGAATATTTTAAATCAATGGTACATGAAGGAATGAGAGAAGTTCCAATTTTGAAGGCTGAGTTATCAGAACCTGGAGTTTTAGGCGCAGCAATGATTGGTAAATCTCATCTAGGATAAAGATATGAAATATGTTGAATTAAAAGAATATATCAATTCTAATAAGATTGATAGTTTATTAAAGCAAATTATTTGTAGTGATGATATCAATAATGAAAAGAATAGATATCTAAAATTATTAGATGAAGCATATAACTTATATGGTGATGGTGATTATCATTTTATAAGTTCTCCTGGTAGATCAGAAATAGGTGGCAATCATACCGACCATCAACATGGTCATGTTGTTGCTGCTGGCTTAAACATTGATAATTTATGTATTGTTAAAGCTAATAATAGCAATATTGTTAACTATTTAGATAAGGCCTTTAAGCCTAATAAAGTAGATATTTCTGATTTATCTATCCATCAAGATGAGCTTAATACTACCGAAGCTTTAATCCGTGGTATTGCTTTCAAATTAAATGAATTAGGTTATAAAATTGGTGGTTTTGATGGCTTATGTGAATCTAGAGTATTAATTGGTTCTGGTATTTCTTCTTCTGCTTGTTTTGAAGTTATGATAGTAGAAATATTTAATGCTTTATTTAATAACGAAGCAGTAAGCGATGTACAAAGAGCTGTAATTGGCCAATTCGCAGAGAATAAGTTTTTTGGTAAACCTAGTGGTTTAATGGACCAAATGGCTATATCAGTAGGTGGCTTTGTAGCGATTGATTTTAAAGATCCTAATAATCCTAAAATTGATAATTATGACTTTAGTTTCTCTGATTATGGCTATGAATTATTATTAATAAATACTAAGGGCGATCATGCTGATTTATCACATGAATATGCTGCTGTTCCTAATGAAATTAAAGAGGTTGCTAGATTATTGAATGTTGAATATTTGGCAGATGCAACTAAGCAAGATTTATATAATAATTTAAAGAAAATTAGAGACACAATCAAAAATGATCGTGCAATCTTAAGAGCAATGCATTTCTATAATGAAGATAATCGAGCAATTTTAGAAGCTCAGGCATGTAAGGATAAAGATATTAATTCATTATTAAAACTAATGAACGAATCTGGTAGATCTTCCTTTGAATATCTACAAAATGTATATCCAGCATCTAGGCCAAATTATCAATCATTAGCACTTGGCTTATTCTTAGCAGATGATTTCTTAAAAGGTGAAGGAGCACATCGAGTACATGGTGGAGGATTTGATGGAACTATTCAAGTCGTAATTCCACAAGATAAAGTTGCGGATTTCAAAAAAATAATCGAACCTGTATTTGGTGACGATGCAATATTACAGGTAAGAGTTAGATCGTTTGGTACAAAACTTGTAGTTTAACTACAAGTTTTTTTAAAATATTTTTAATTTATTAAATATCGTTAAAATGCTTATTTTAGAGAAGAAATGGCATAAAATTGTATTTTTTTGTGAAAGTATTGTGAAAAAATGTTATTGTAATCGCTTACATTTTAAAATATAATAACCTTAGGACCTAGGTCCGAGGAGGAAAAAATGAAAAAGCTTATTAGTTTATTATTAGCTGTATTAATGGTTTTCTCTCTAGCTGCTTGTGGTAGCCAAGAACAAGAAGACACAACTAAGACAGTTAAAATCGGTGTTGCAATTTACCAATTTGACGACAACTTTATGACTCTTTATCGTCAAGATATCCAAAAATATTTTGAAGATTTAAGTGCTAGTGGAGACACTAAATATGAAGTTGAAATAGTAGATGGTGCTAATGACGTTGCTACACAAACTGAACAAGTTAATACATTCATCTCTCAAGGTGTTGATGCAATGATTATTAACCTAGTTCAAACATCTTCTGATGCTTTAGCAAAAGCAGTTGAAGAATCAGGAATTCCTACAGTATTCATCAACAGAGAAATCGCTGACTATACTTACAGTGATAAGACTTGCTACGTTGGTGCTGATGCTAGAGATTCAGGTACTTACCAAGGACAAATCATTTATGATTTAGAGAACCATGGTGATATCAATGGTGATGGTACAGTTAACTATATCATGATCATGGGCGACCCAGAAAACTCAGATGCTAAATATAGAACTGAATATTCTATTAAATACTTAACTGACAATGGCATTAATGTTAACTGCTTATACCAAGAAACAGGTATGTGGGCACAAGACAAGGGCCAAGAATTAGTTGGTAATGCTCTTGCAACATTCGCTAATGACATCGAAGTAGTATTCTGTAACAATGATGGTATGGCATTAGGTGCTTACCAAGCAATCGTTGCTGCTAACAGAACAGTTGGCGAAGATATCTATCTAGTAGGTGTTGATGCTCTAGAAGAATGCCAAGAAATGGTTAAGAATGGTACTATGACTGGTACAGTATTAAACGATGACCTAGGTCAAGCTACAGCTACTTGTGAAACAGTATTAAAGCTATTAGCTGGCGAAACAATCGAAAACAAAGTTAACTACGTTCCATACGTTAAAGTTACAAAAGCTTATTTTGAATAATTAAAAAAAGCATTGAAGAGTTGCATGTAAATGCAACTCTTCTTTATTATTTGAAGGAGAGTAAATATGTCAGAGTATATTCTTGAAATGAAAGATATCTGTAAATCCTTCCCAGGTGTTAAAGCACTTGATCATGTTTCTTTACAATTAAAAGCCGGTCATGTTCATTCATTAATGGGTGAAAATGGTGCTGGAAAATCTACTTTAATGAAATGCCTATTTGGTATTTATAAATTAGATGAGGGTGAAATTATTTATAATGGCGAACATGTAAGTATTAAAGACCCTTTTGATGCATTACAAAAAGGTATTGCCATGGTTCATCAAGAACTTATGCCAATACGAGACAGATCGATTGCAGAAAACATTTACTGTGGTAGATATCCAGTAAAAAAGGTTGGACCTATTGAAGTGGTTGATCATAAGAAGATGAATGAGGATACCCAAGCTTTATTAGATGATTTAGGACTACCTTTCGATGCAACGACAAAACTTGGAACATTATCTGCTTCACAAATGCAACTTTGTGAAATCGCAAAAGCTATCAGTGCTGATGCAAAGATAATAATATTAGATGAGCCTACATCATCACTAACACTTAATGAAGTTGATAAATTATTTGAAATAATTCATAGATTAACTGATAAGGGTTGTGGTGTTATTTATATATCTCATAAGATGGATGAAATTTTAAAGATTTCTGATGAAGTTACAATTATGAGAGATGGAAAATATATCGGTACTTGGCCTGCAAAAGATTTAACAATTGATTTTATCATTGCGAAAGAAGTAGGCCGTGAATTAAAGGATATGTATCCACCTAAGGTTAATACTCCAAGCGATGTTATTTTTGAAGTAAAAGACTTTGAATCAACAATTGAAAAATCATTTAAAGATTGTTCTTTCTCTGTTAGACAGGGTGAAATTTTTGGTGTCGCAGGACTTGTTGGCGCCCAAAGAACAGAATTAATGGAAGCAATATATGGTTTAAGAGGACATAGTTCTGGACATGTATATTTAAGGGGTCAAGAATTAGAAATTAAGAAACCTGAAGATGCTATTAAGAATGGTATTGCCCTAATAACAGAAGATAGAAGAAGAAGAGGTATATTCGGTGTATTATCGGTAAGTGATAATGTTGCCGTTGCTTCTTTAGATGATTATTTGGAATATCGCCTTATTTTAAATCACAAGAAGATTAATGAGGACGTTGATAAGTCAATAAAAGAACTATCTATCAAAACTCCTAGCAGCAAGACGCTAATAAAAGATTTATCTGGTGGCAACCAACAAAAAGTTATTATTTCTAGATGGCTAACAAAAGAACCAGATGTATTAATTATGGATGAACCTACTAGAGGTATTGATGTAGGTGCTAAATATGAAATTTATTCTTTAATTGGCAAATTGGCTAAAGAAGGAAAAACTATAATCTTTATTTCTTCAGAAATGCCAGAATTAATTGGTGTTTGTGATCGAATCATGGTTATGTGTGAAGGTAGAATTACCGGAACTGTAGAAGGTGATGATATGACACAAGAAAAGATTATGGAACTTTCTACAAAGTTTATGTAATACAAGGAGGAATATTAAAATGTCTGAAAAAGTTAAGGAAAAGAAAAAAATTGATATAGTCCAATTTTTATTAAATAATGCAGTTATCATTATGATTATTGCCTCAGCTATCTTTGTAGGTATTCAAAATCCTAGATTCTTTAGTTCATACAATTTAAAGAATTTGATCGCTAATACATCAGTTCGTATGGTTATTGCATTAGGTATATCTGGTGTATTAATCATGAGAAATAACGACCTATCTGCTGGTCGTCAAGTTGGTTTAGCTGGATGTATTTGCGCAACATTACTTCAAAGATTTGACTATGTAGGTAAAGTTTATCCAGATATGAAACCAATGAATATGTGGTTAGTATGTATCTTAGTGATGATTTGCTTTGCCTTAGTGGTAGGTTTAATAAATGGTCTTGTAGTCTCAAAATTACATGTACCTGCTTTCATTGGAACATATGGCATGCAGACAATTATTTATGGTATTGCCTTAATATATACTGGTGCTCAACCAATTGGTGGTTTAATTCCTGAATATACAGACTGGGCTTCTGGCTCATTCATGGGTATTCAAATGATTCCAAACCTAGCAATTGTAACTGGTATTGTAATGCTTATAATGTGGTTTTTATATAACCACACTCCATATGGTAAAAAGATGTATGCTATTGGTGGTAACCCCGATGCAGCTGAAGTATCAGGAATTAATGTTGATAAGATGACAATAATTTCTTATATGATTGCTGCAGCATTATTTGCTTTAGCTGGATTTATGTTAGCCGCAAAAGCTGGTGGTACTTCTTCTAACCTTGCAAATGGTTATGAATTATTCGCTATTGCTGGATGTACTATTGGTGGCGTTTCTGTATCAGGCGGTACTGGTAAGATTTCTGGTATATTAATCGGTGTTACTGTATTTGAAATCTTAAAGATTGAAATGACATTCTTAGGCATTGATACTGCGTGGACATATATCGTACAAGGTATTGTTATCGTAGTTGCTATTGCCTTAGATATCAGAAAATATATCGCTAAGAAATAATCAAAATAAAACATTCGTTATATTGATTTCACATTCAATTAATGAATGTTTTTTTATATATAAAAAACAGTTTAGAATTCTCTCTAAACTGTTAACGAACTATTTATGTTTTAAATTTATCTTATAAAGTTTGTTGAAACTCTGTCTTCTTTAATAGGCAAACCATATTTTTGTTTTCCTAATTCAATTGATTTCATTAAAAATACCATATTACTTGCTAGAGTTCTCATTGTCTGCATTCCCTCGAGATCCAAACTAGCTTCGCCAGTTTTGCTGCCAAATGCCATATTCCAATATTGGCTAGGGCATATAGGCATATTAGAAATTGTAAAATATCTATTTATTTCATCTATTGCAGTTGTACATCCAGCTCTTCTAGCGATTGCAACAGCAGCACCGACTTTCATTGTTTTATCAAAATTAGAAGAATAGAATAAACGATCTAAAAAGGAAATAAGATTTCCATTAGTACCTGCATAATATACTGGAGTACCAACAACTAAGGCATCTGCTTCCTTAAACTTTAAATTAGTTTCATTCACAATATCATCAATGACACATTTACCATTTGTATGGCAATATCTACATGCTAGACATCCTCTAATATCTAAATTACCTACTTTGATAATTTCATATTCAATATTTTCTTTATCAAATACTTTTCCCATTTCTTTTAAGGCAAGTTCTGTATTTGAATTTGTTCTTGGAGAACCATTAATCATTAAAACTTTCATTATTTTTTCCTCTTTCTATTTAATTACTTTTTATTTTTCTCATATTTTAGTTGGAAGTATAGCTTGATAAAGGTAATCAAAGGAATAAATGGCAAAACTATTAAGAAGAAATTCTTATAGTTTGTTTCTAATGAGATACTACTGATTGCAATGGCAAAAAATAACATAAATTGCCATGTTAGACTCTTTTTAATTGCTTTTGAATCTTCATCAAATACCTTATTTTTGATTTCACTTTTAAATGGTGCTTTTAAATATATATAGGAAGATATTTGTTTTGATATAAAGAAATATAAAGCAAATATCGCAAATAATATTAAAATTGACCACCATTTTTGAACTAATTTATCAAGCATAAAAACTGCTAAATAGGTAAATAAAGCATATAGGATTTCATTAATACCAAAAAATAATAATAAATCTGCTTCAGAGATATATCTTTTTTGATATGTATTACATTTGTTGCATCTTACTTTTCCAGTGGTGTAGTTTTCTATATTTGCGCAACATAAGAAAGTAATATTTTCACCACATTTTTCACATTTAATTTTCATGTATATATTATAACCTTTATATATTTAATGTTATAATTTAATCAAGGGAAGATATGTAT
>CAVDLK010000049.1:0-8648 GCA_963609745.1 Erysipelotrichaceae bacterium
CTAGTTACTTCAGTGCTATATAATTCATTAACTTTTCTTGTAGAATTAAAAATAATTAGTTCAGTACGCTGTAACGATTTGTTATGATATCTAGCTCCTACTTTAACATTAGCATTAGGATCAGTTAGGTCTAAGAAATCTCTGAATGCGATATTCCCTCTAAATTCATCAAAAATTATTACTTTTTGGCCTGTGTATTCATCAAACGAATTATTACCAGTGGCGCATTTAAATATCTCATCTTCTGGATATTTATAAACATACAATGCAAGTATTTTAGCAAGTGTACTTTTGCCACAGCCACCATTGCCACTGATGTGGATAGATTTCTTTTTCCTTACTTTATCATAATTTAAAGCATCACTTTCTAGATAGTTATTGTATGCCTCTTTTAAATCATCAACTTTTTCTAAGTCGGTATCTAACACCGATTTCCTATAAAACGCGTATGAATGCGTGTCGAAGTCATACGGCATTAGGGTTAATGAATTAATTCGACTTAATACTCTTGTTGGAACTGATGTATTGTATTTTTCCATGTATTTCTTCATTATCCAACAATCATAATCAGATACGCTGTTAAAATAGTGAGAGCATCCATTAATTATTACATATGGTCCATTAGGAGATATCATTACATTGAAATCATTAATAAAAATATGAGCAAGATAATCTGCTTCTTTTTGGGTCATGTTATCCTCCTGATAAAAAAAGCCTACTAATAATTATATCAGTAGGCAATCTCGATTAATACATGTCTTCGTTAGTTACTTTAGGAAAAACAATGTCGTATGGGAGGTTATCGGTTTGCTTCCAATTTTCAGTAATAACAAGTTTTTGATAGATTTTGCCATTATCATCTTTAATTGTTTTCCACTTACCATCAGCAGTTTGCTTTTTTTGGTTAGAGAAGAATCCATTTGCTTTTTCTTCTTCTTCATCAGTTTCGGCAATTCTAATTTCAGTATCCATATAATCTTCATATGTTTTGAGAGTGTTATTAATCTCAGGTCTTACTGCTTTAGCAACAGTAACATCAGATATCTTAACTGAACCATCTCTCTTAACCCACTTGCCTTTGTAATAACCTTCAACTTCTCTTCCCTGAACAACAACCTTACTTTTGGTTAATCTAACATTTAATACAATCATTTTATTTCCTCCTTTAAATGTTTATTATGATTATGTAAATTATTAACAAGATTAATGCAGCAATAAATATTGCTTGAGCAACATAGAATAGAATCAAAGTCCAATTATTCATGTAATGTTTTCAATAATATAGCTATATTAGTATTAATATTCTTAATGCATTTAATTAAGCTATCTCCGTCATAGGATGGAGTTGTTAAGTAACTATCATATCCCGCTGGGCGAATATTACTCATTCTTACCCATTCTTCAGCAATCCTAAGATTGGATATTCCTGAGCCGTAAGAGTACACTCCTGCAAATCCGTGGCGGTCCCTGTATGCTTCACTTAATCTTTCTTGAGCATATGAATAGCTTTCAACTGCCTTCTCTAACATTTCTACTTCAGTCATTTCTTAGTCCTCCTGTATAACTGCCACTTCCTTAAGTGGTAACTATAGTTTACACGGAACTTTTTTTGTTGTCAATAACTTTTTTTAAAAAAATAAAAAAAGATTCTCAATTAAGAGAACCTTTTCGCATATCAGGAGGTAGCAATGTACCATTAACATTGTATCAAAGAGCAGGATTTTTGTCTACATTAAGAACTAATGGAGTCGCTAATTCCTCGTTGTGTGGCTCAATCTAATGAGTGCGTTCCACTCTATATACAACTTGTAAGTAATATGTAGAAATCCAGCTCACAATTATTATATAATATACATATGTCAAATAAAAGTATTATTATTGATGACACTCCTCTTGCCACAAGAGATAACATTCATCTAAACATCCAACGTATTGACTCATACAATAAGACTGACAACTTTATCATTACAACACGTGGTATGGGTAAATCAACAGCTCTATGGGGCAAAGTTTATAATGAATATAAAAATGGTTTGTGTTCCGTGGTTCAAAAAAATAGGCCTGTTGAAATTACTAAAGAATATATATCCGATATTGAAGATACACTTAATTTATTTAGGAAACCTAGTGAATATTGTAAACTTAGACCAACGCCTGGAAGCAAGATGAACAGTGGGCCTGTTGATGTTCAAATATTGGAGAAAGGAAAAGATTGGACTCGTTTCATTCGTGTAGTTCCTATATCTATTGAAGTTAAGAGGTTCAAATCGATGTGTATTGCTAATATTGGTAACATATACGTTGATGAATTCTTGCCTGATATTGATCATGGTGAAAAATGGTTACCTGGTTATTCATGGAGAGCTGACACTCTATATACAACACTTGCTAGATTTAAATATCAAGTTCAAAAGAAAACTCTTAAGCGATATTGGTTTGGAAACCCTTATTCAAGATTTATTCCTCCAATATTTGAAAGATATAATGTTGACACATTCTCTCTTCAAGCTGGTCAATTTATTGTCGGTAAGGATTATTTAATAGATATGGAAACTCCGTGTAATGAGCTTCAACAACTTCTTGAAAAAGAAAATCCATTATTACTTAATTCTATCAATGAAGAATGGGCTAAGTTTATGAAAGGGGAATTCTATACAGATGATAGATACATTATTGAAAAAGAACATCCACGCAATTATCAACTCCGTTGGGTTTTCAAGTTTGCATCACATCAAATACTTATCTTTGCTTCCAATGGCGATGTTGTTGACTCCGTTTTAGATTGTGATTTAGATTTTTGGTGCAAATTAGATGACTCTTGGAAAGGAGATAGAAAATCGGTGTTTTGTTTCGATTTCACTAACCTAACTGATGGGACGCAGTTAATGATGAACTCTGACAAACTTCCATTGTATGTTCTTAAGACTGCAATGGGTAGAAGGAAAGTTGCGTTTGGAGATGTCAATTGTGCATCAATGATGGAAGAAATTTACAAATTATTATAGGAGGATATTATTATGGAAAAATCTAAAATAATCTTATATCGTACGGATTTAGTTTTTGGCAAGAATTATAAAATCGATAATATAGAAGACTATCTAATCACATGCAAACCTTCTGACACAATTGAAGGCAGATATTGTCCTTGTAGATTAATTAATACAATTGTTATTAAACAAGCTCAGAAATATATTTGGGCCACTTCTTATAATTATGCCAAAATTATTAACTCGGATGATAGTCAAACATATTACTATCATGTTATTGCTATGGAGTGGGCTTCTAGGAATTCGTTGAGATTAACTCTTAGGTTAGATGCTCTTAACACTTTCGCAAAGAATTATGAGGAGTATATAGAAGGCTCAAAGACTCAAATTATTAGAGAACATGTTGATAGATGGACTAAATTAAGTGATGGGACTTATCAAGCAATTGTAGACCCATACGATGAAGGGATAGATGTTGCTAAAGAAGTTGGAACAGTTGATGTTATTAATAAGGAAATAATGTATTATTGTCAAATCAGCGCCAATGCAACTACTCCTTCAATAGTTGATACTCATCCATTTAAAACTATGATATGTTATGGAACTAAAACATTATGGTCTAGTGGCGGTAGTGGTAGTGATACATTCCTCACTGGTGATGCATATGGACTTATATATACCATGTTAGAGGGGACTATTGTTAATAACGAAGGAACAGGACATAGTATTGGTACAGCTACTATCTCTTATAACAATCAAACTGGGATATTAAGAGCTGTTAGGTTTAATGGCACAACTAATTCAGGTTCTATACGTATGCAACTCATATATTGCACTGGAGATAAATTCCCATACTCTTATCTAACTACTGATACTGATACAGCTAGTAAGCACGTTGAGATATCCAATTGTAGAAGACTATATAAAGAGAATTGGGATTCTTCTGTGTGGGAAAATTTGTTTAATTTAGATAGAATTCCATTTCTTGATTATTTACCAATTAATGCTGGTTCATATAAAGCTCAATATGTTAATGGAATTAATGATATTGACAGGACTAATTCATCATTATTACAAATCAATACTATCCCATACATATCACTAACTGGTACTAATGCTAAATTCATTGAAGGATATAATATGTTAATCCCTAATACTAATACTAATAATGTTGTATATGGCTATAGTATTAAAAACAATATTAAATCAATTAGTCCTTCTTTGTATGATATTCAAAATTATAATAACGAAAGCAAACTGTTACATTCTTCCATTACTGAGAGTTCTATTAATTATCAGGGATCATCATTGTATAATATTGATTACACTCGTGCCACTGGTAATATAACAATATCTATTGATATGCAATTGAGTACTGACTCTACTTCTAATTTGAAATTCACATCTATTATTAATAATTATGATAAATTGAGTCCGTATGACAACGTTGCAGTTACTGTATCTAAGTATGTTGTCCCACTATACAATAATTCATGGAATGATTACGTAAGAAACGGATATAATTATGATGTTGCTGATAGAAATAGAAGTAAAAATATGCAAGTATGGAATATAGCAATGGGAGCAGTAGGAGTTGGATTATCTATCGGATCAACTATTGCTACAGGTGGTCTTACTGCCATTGGTACTGCATCTAGTATTATGGACTTATCTAATCGAGTTAATAATTATTCTAAATTGAGTTCCAGTGCGATCAACAATGCTAACGCTATTACTTCTAATGAATCCAATTTTAGAAAAGATGGGAGTTTAAGAACTAAAGCATCTAATCAATATAACACATATATGCAATTAGCTAGTAGCTATCAAGAACAATATTCTTCTACTCAATCTCAATTGGATGACTTGATTTCCAAATCAAATCAAGGATATTCCCAATTAACAGGGATGGTTCTCCACCAGGGTGTTGGAAGCCTTACATCATTAGGAACTGCAATGTCTTCTATTATTAGCGCTAATGAAAACTACAAGAAAAGTATCAATCAAAAGATACAATCTAAGACTGTGATTAGTGGCGTTACTGATGATTATAGTCTAGCGTATGATGATAATATCTCTTATCAAGTATGGAAACCTAGAACCTATATACTAGAAAACATTGCTAAAGTATTCCACCTTACAGGATATTCTCATCCAGTAATGGAAGCCCCTAATGAAAATTCTAGATGTTGGTTCAATTATGTTCAGGCGAAATTGTGTTGGTCGATTGATGCATACGAAAAGTTTAATGGAGAGATACTGGAAGAAATCGCAAGGAGTTATGAAGAGGGTATAACAGTTTTTCACGAGAACGACAACGAATATGATATTAGTCAACTTTATGAAAACTGGGAAACAAGTTTGTTATAGAAAGGAGATAAAATATGGCAAATAAAAAACAATTTTTGAAAAATTTCAAAGGCGCATCAGTTGACAGCAACGATACATCATCTCTTAATAGAGATTTAGTATTGAGAATTGAAAATAAGTATTTCAATCTTTTTTGCTCATCACATCAAATAGATGGGGATGTTACTGATGAATTAAGAAGGTATATATATAGGAGATTTTGGATTGATGGTACTGTTTGTTTTTTTGCAATCGATAAAACTAATCTTCTTGGTGCATGTAAATATGCACCCTCTCAATATGATATGTATAATGAAGTTGCTACCGTATTACCTACTTATATTAATGGAAATAATACTACTATCCCATTAGTTCCACATCATAAATTAACAGTTAATAAAGACTGTGTAATTGGTTGGTATCAAAGAAATCATGAGCCAATGTATAAGATAGTTCATTCATACGCAACTCAATTAGCCGATATCGAAATGACTATCAACACCAATCTTCAAACGCATAAACTCCCATTCACTTTCAACGCAAGTAGTCCTGATGATTTAAAGAGATTAAAAGATGCTATCCAATCAGTATTGCAAAATGAAACTTCAGTTGCTATGGCTCTTGGAGATGCTAACTCAATTAATTCAATTCCATCTAACACCCCATATATTATTGATAAATTATACACGTACAAGTGTGATTTAGAAAATGAATTGAAAACATATCTTGGACTTAATAATAGTGGGGTCTATCAGAAAGCGAGTCATACATTAGAAGCTGAAGTAGAAAGTTCTCAACAAGATGTAAATGACATGTTAGATAACATTGATGATGAACTCAATGAATTAAGTGAGAGAATTAAAAATACATTAAATAGAAATATTACATTTAAGAGAAGACTTATCCCAACTAATAACAATGTTGAACATATGGATTCCAAAAAAATGAATGGGGAGGCATACAATGACTAGTATTTGGTTAACACTTAACGATTTTATTGGAAAGATGGGAGATAAAGAAGGGGTTGGTAATGCATTGCATGGTGTATGGCAATCGTTGGGCCATGTTGAAGAATTAGATGATTGTATTTATTATGGTTCATTCTTAATTGATTACATTCTTCCAATGTATGGAGATAGTAACTTTGCGATTACCGATGAAAAATTAAGTGACTCCAACGGATTCCTTAAACTGTATCATTGGTTTAAAAAATACATTAAATCAATGAAAGAGATAGAAGAATGGTATAACACTAATAGAGCTAAACTTCTTAACAATGAGATTAAAACATGGAGCAAAACTAAGGTTAGTGATACTCCACAAGATGGAGAAGATTACACAGATACATATCCAACAGGCCAAACTAATGTAGAGAACGGAGGCCAAGTTAAGGATGACTTATCGTACTTAATGGGACTCAGTAAAAAATATCATAATATTATGGATGATTTCGCACTATTGTTTGTAAAAGATAATAAACTTTTGTATAATATTTAGTGAAAAAAAGGAGGGCTTATATGGAAAACCTAACTAAATTAGGTGGATGCATCCTAGGCAATGTTATTTCTTTTCTATCATTGCAAGATGTTGATAATATTACTGGGATAATATTCGCAGTTGTTGGATGCCTAATAACTATAATTAGTGGTGTTATCATTCCATTAATTAAGTACTTCAAAGGAAAAATCAATGAAGACCAACTTAAAGAAGAGTTAGACAAATTCAAAGAAGAAAATGATAAAAAGGAGAAATAAATGAACTATTTAGAAGAACTTAAGAAGATGATTGCTGATGATTTTGAAGCAAAAGAGGTTAAATCTAAAGAAGATATTGATAAATATAGCAACCTCAATAAATACATTGACTCAGCAATAGAAGACAATAAGAAGTTGGTAGATGCAAATGCTGAATTAAGTAAGTGCTATACTGAACTCGCTATGCATACTACTATTGGGGAGAAGAAAGACAATAATGATGTTATCGTTAAGTCAGCTCCAACATTTGATGAAGCTTTAGCACAATTCATTGCTAATAAAAATAAAGGAGAATAATAATTATGGCAAAAATGACTATTAGCGAATTACAAAATTTCGCAAAAAACTATGTTGATGTTTCTAAACAAGCAGGAGCTTGGGTTGCTTCTAACAATTCAACAATTGGATTCTTAGATAAAATCGGCAAACAAATTACTATTGATGGAGAATTCAACGATCCATTAACTATCATGAACGGAGATGACCTCCCTCTTGGTAAGACTATTGAAGAATATTTCGTTGACTTCACTCTTGCAGAAGATGCACTTGATCCAACTGATGCCTCTTACAATCCAGCTGATGCTTTCAAGCCTCACTTCCCAACTGTCGAAGATTGCTCATATTCTTATGAATTAAAGAAGAAAAAAGTTTCTACTTCTATGCAATATGATGACTTCGAAAGAGGTTGTATCAATGGCGAAGCTTTAGCTAATGTATCAGGTACAATCATGTCTAGACTTGAAGACTCTTACTCATTAACTACTTATGCTCAAAAGAAGCAAATCTTAGCTAATGTTATTACTAAGGCAAGTACCATTGATGGATTAACTGAGACTCTTGCAGTTCCAACTGATGCTACTACTGGTGAAGATTTCATCAAGTCTATCAAACTTAAAATTAGAGATGCAAAATTCGCACACATGGGCGACTGCTTGAATGGAAAAGATACCCTTATTAAAGCAACTCCAAAAAGTGAACTTGTATTATTGACTAAGAAGAATGTATTCCCATCTCTCGAAGTCGATACATTAGCAGGTGCTTTCAATAAAGAAATGCTTGAAACTGGTGTTAAAGTAATTGAAGTTGATGACTTCGGCTCTGATACAACTGGTGTATATGCTATGTTAGTTGATATTAGAGGCTTAAAGTTGCACAACAATTACAAATCCGTTAGAACTGATGCAATTGGTGGAGCTGATATGGTTAACATCCATAAGTTCTTCAATAATACTGCATTCATTTCTAAGTTTACATTCGTTCATATCTACAAAGCAGCCTAACATTGAAACCTTTAGGGGTAGGGTAAAACCCTACCTCTTTTATTATTTAAAAGGAGAAAAAAATGAAAAGATTAATAAATAATAGAATGTATCCATCTATCAAAGGTGGTATGAGAAGAATGTGGGACAATGATGATATTATTGATATAATTAACGGTAAAGTTGTCGCTAGAAGTGAAGGCTTTTGCAAAGGTGGAATCAAGTTTACTGGTTCTAATTCCAAAGGCACTTACCTAGGCGATTACGCTGGTCTTACTCAAGCTCAGTTAATGAATAAA
>CAVDLK010000050.1:0-8614 GCA_963609745.1 Erysipelotrichaceae bacterium
AAAGAACAGTGGTCGCAATACTCATGAAAGGCTTAACATGATTAGAAATATTAATGCCAGTTAAAATAATAGAGACAATCATAAAAAATATACTACCGAACAATTCTTCGCTATAAACACTTTTATTAGTTAATTCTCTTCCCTTTTCTTTAAAAAGAAAATTCAAAAACTTATGCATTATTATCCCCTGGTTAATTATCAATTAAATAATTATTCAATTGTCAAAATAGATGTAAAACCTGTTATTTCAAATACTTCCATAATTTCTGGCTTTACATTAATTATCTTCATAGTTCCTAGATTATTCATCTTCTTTTGTGCTGCTAGTAAAACTCTTAAACCAGCAGAAGATATATACTCCAACAAATCAAAATCAAATACTAGTTCTTTAATAGTATCTACTATTTCATTTAATTCTTTTTCTAATTCAGGAGCAGTTGTTGTATCTAATCTACCTTCTAGACTAATAGTACATAAACTACCATCAATTAATTTATTTATCTTCAATTTGGGCCTCCATTTATAAGTTTATTATATCAATATAAATATTTAATCTTTCTCTATTATTTCAATTGCCTTAAGCATTTGATAATCATTTTCATCTTTGGCAAGACTAGCGACTACCTCAGAAATTAAACAATCATATGTTTGCTTATCTAATTTACTGTCTACATCTAAATCATTATCAATCTTAAATTCCTTTAAAGAATAAGCAAATGCTTCATTAAAATAACCATCTTGACGATCATCGTAATAATTTAAGAAAGTTAAACACTTTTGTGCTACTGCAACCTTATCACTAACACAATCTAGTTCCAAGACCTCGTCATCTTCCATAGTTTCATATTGTTCATAATAGATATCAGCTTCCTTAACTTCAACATCAGGAATTATACCTGTACCATGAATTGAATTACCATTAGGTGAATACCAATTATAACTAGTAAATTTAATTGCCCCACCATTTGATAAATAACGACTTGATTGAATTACACCCTTACCATAAGTAGTAGTACCAACGATAGTAACATTATCTAATTGTTCTTTTAAACAGATTGTAAATACTTCAGCTGCAGAAGCAGTATTTTCATTGACAAGTAAAACAATTGAATCAAAATTAGTATATGTTTTTGTACATGAAGTTTTACTTTCTATAACATTACCATTTTTATCAGCTTGCTTTAGATATACCCTATCATTACCGATAAATAAGCCACATATTTCACTAACTGAATTTTGATATCCACCACCATCATTTCTTAAATCAATAATAATTTTCTTATAATCCGTATATTGATTTAAATATGTCATACAATCTTTAGCAGTAGTTTCCCCAAAACTATAGATATGTAAAACAACATAATCATCTTCAGCATAACAATAAACTGAATTATCAATAGCAGCACGAGTGATATCCATATCTATATACTCACTACCTCTTAAAACAGTAATAGTTACATTAGTACCTTTTTCACCCAATACTTTTTCTTTTAACTCACTAGATTGCATACCACTAGTAGATTCACCATCTACATGAGTTATGATATCTCCTGCTTGCATACCAGCTTTTTCAGCAGGTGAGTCAATAATTACTCTTTCAATTAATGGATAATCTCCTTGAATAACATATACTACACCAATACCAACATATTCCATATTGATACTTTCAGAAAATTCTTCCATTTCCTTTTTAGACATATAAGTAGTATATGGATCATCTTCAAACTCTGTCATACCATAGAAAGCCTTATCTTCTAACTCACTTTGTAAGTCTTCATATTCATCAGAATATAACCAATAATTTTCTAAAAGAGCTTCTATTTCACCAAGTGTATTTGTCGCATCAGCATTTGTTTTAGGGTATAAATCTCTATAAAAAACAACACCTAAACCAAAGCCCATAAATAAAAATAAAATAAGCATAAAAGAACAAAGAATAACCTTCTTTCTTCTTTGCTTCTTTTCATTTCTTTCTGATTCCAAAGGAACCTTTTTTAAATTTACATAAACTTTATCATTTTCTTCATTCATATTAAGCTCCTGGTAAATACCATTCAGGATTTAAGATACATGGCGCAGATTGTCTACGTGATCCATCATTGTAATAACATCTATTTGAATAGGCTGTTGAACCTCTACCACATGACCAAGTAACATTCCAAGACATGTCTAGATATTGATCCAATGTTCCACTACCTAATTCATACATTTCAATATGGCAATGTGGCCCAGTTGATGAGCCAGATGAGCCAACTAAGGCAATAACATCATCTTGTAAGACAAAGTCACCTACGCTTACTTTTAAGGAATTTAGATGCATAAAGATGAAGCCATAAACCTTGCCATTTACCTCACACATCATATATATTTGATTGCCACCACCACCAAGTGGAATACCACAAGAATCAAAAACATAAGATTTATTTGCATCTGGACAACTACTACTAGCTCTAATTATGACGCCTGTTGCTGGCGCATGAACCTCAGTATATCTGCTAGCTGCATAATCAACACCCAAATGCCACTTACCATCTAAAAAATCAGGTGAATAGTTCCAAACACTACTAGAAATCCATGAATTATGCACGCATGCAACAAAATCAGTACTAACACTAATTCCTGCACTTCTTACCGCATCAGCAATAGAAGAAAATGATTCATAAACATTATCCCTTTCTTCATTCATTCTATCTAATTCTTCTTGAATCTCAGCAGCCTGCTGTTCATAATACTCTTGCATTACTTTTAATTCTTCTTGTTTAGTAACTAATTCTTTATAACTTGCATCCAAAGTATTTTTAGATTCATCTAATTCTTTCTTATCATTAGTTAATTGAGTAATTATTCCAATATAATCCTCTCTATCAGCCTTATCTTTAGAAACAACAGCCTCTACGCCATATATTCTTCTAAGCATATCAGTAAAAGATTTTGAACCTAATATAAATTCCAAATAACCATTAAAATGCATGGTCTTTTGCGAATTAACCATTCTATTCTTAACACGATTATTTAATGCCTCTACTAAAGCTTCATTTTTAGCTATTTCAACTTCTAATTCTTCTATTCTTTGTTTTAATTCATTAATTTGTGCAGCTAATGAATCAATCTCTTCTTGCATTCCCTCAGCTTCTTTGGCATACTTATTAGCTAACTCAATTTTGGCCTCTTTGTCATCTTTAGCATCTTCTATCTCTTTTTCTTTTTTCTTTACTTCGTTTCTAGCATCTTCATACATCTGTTGACATTCATCATAGGTGAACTCTTCACCATTGATAACACAACCTTCATTTTCTGATGTATCTTCTTCATCATCTTCGGCATAAATAAAACTTGCTTCGTTTAAATTAAGCAAGACTAATAATAGACATAATAAAATTGATAATATTTTTTTAGGCATTATCTAGTCAACCTCAAATATTTACAAACTGAGATGTAAGAACCAATAAAACCAACAACAATGCCAATCAATAATAAAGCTAAAGCTAAATATAAAATATATGGGAATACTGGAATTAAAGATAATACACCAGCTAATACACCACCGGATAAGTTATATAAACGATAATAACCATAAATAATTAAACCAATAGGAATAATAGAACCAATAATACCGATGATAATTCCTTCCACTAAAAATGGAGCCCTAATATAGCCATTCTTAGCACCAACATTTCTCATGATAATGATTTCATCTTTTCTAGTGGCAATCGTTACTTTAATGGTGTTATAGATTAAATAGATTGCCAACAAGACTAAGGCTAATACAAATACAGCTCCAGCCAATCTGGTCTCTTGTAAGATATTAATTAAACGATAAGTATTAGTACCACCATCTTCTACCGAAGATATACCATTAATCTTGCTTATCTTAGTTTTGATAGTAGACATACTTGAACCTTCAGTTAAAGAAATAATATAAACATCATGAAAAGGATTATCCTCACGATATAATTCTGAAAATTCTACCATATCAGGATATTGTTCATTATAATAATCAAATTCTTCATCCTTTGTACGATATATAACAGATAAAACACCATCCATATTTTCAATTTGCTTTTGCATAGAATCTAATTGAGATTTTTCAACAACATCATAATCAATCAAAGCAACTAAAGATATAGATTGTTCAATTTCTTGAGTTAAGAAAGCAACATTACTTACAAGTACCGCAAAAACACCAATCATCGTTAAGGTAATTGTTACTGCACTAGCACTAGAAAAAGCCATCGCAAAATGACGTCTAACACCAATAAAGCCTTCTTTAATATGTCTAAAAAATCTTCTAAACATTTTCACTTTCCTCTTGTATTACTTCTTCTTTTTCAATAGGCAAGGAATTAATGGTATTTAAGAATTGTTCTTCATTTTCCTTATTATCCTTAATATATGGATGATCATGAGTTATATGACCTGATTCAATTGTAATAATTCTCTTAGGATGATTCTTAACCATGACATTATCATGGGTAACAACTAAAACAGTTGTTTTTTCTTCTTCATTAATTCTCTCTAAAATAGTAATAATTTCATTAGTCATTGCTGGATCTAGATTACCAGTAGGTTCATCAGCAATCAAAATAGCTGGTTTTTTAGAAATAGCTCTAGCAATAGCTACTCTTTGTTCCATACCACCAGATAATTGTGAAGGATATGCCTTAGCCTTATCTTCTAGACCAACAAGTTTTAAAACTTCTCTAACCCTTTTTCTAATCTTCTCTGTAGGCATATCTAATATTTCTAAAGCATATGCCACATTTTCATAAGCTGTTTTTTCAGGCAAAAGTTTATAATCTTGAAATACTACTCCAATTTTTCTTCTGTATAAATATACTTTTGATTTTCTAAGTCTTCCTACATCAATACCAGATACTAATACCTTTCCACTTGTAGCAATCTCCTCACCATCAAGTAATTTAATTAATGTTGATTTACCTGAACCAGTAGGCCCAATAATATAAGCAAATTCACCATCTTGTATCTCTAAATTGATGTTGTGTAAAGCATTTGTACCATTTTTATATGTCTTTGAAACATTTCTAAGTTCTATCATATTTATAATTGTAGCATATCACTATTTACCTGTATTAAATATGAAATTATTGTGAATTAGATTATAGATTGGCAAACATATCTTTTGCATATAGTCCAATATCTTTAGGGGAATCCATATTATATTTTTCTTTAATTTTTATAAAATAATCACCAATTATTTTTTTATCGATAATCTTATTAGAAATAGCGCCAT
This sequence comes from Erysipelotrichaceae bacterium, assembly GCA_963609745.1. Lineage (GTDB taxonomy): Bacteria > Bacillota_I > Bacilli_A > Erysipelotrichales > Erysipelotrichaceae > Colivicinus. The sequence continues at coordinate 5,252 of CAVDLK010000050.1, forward strand.
CTAAAAGTTCTCCTCTGGTATTAATCCACGGAGATTCATTATGAGTAAAAGTTTCCAAAACCTTTCCACTATAACAACAAATATTTCTAATAACACTATCCAAAATAGCTTTTTCCTGCGTAGTAAATATAGATGAATCAAATGATTCAACTTTGAAGATTGGATCAAAATGATAGTTCGCATATTTACTATAAATATCTCTATAAACTGGACCATGTGACCAAGCTTCACAATCTTCAACAAAAATAAACTTTCCATAAAAAGCATAATAAAATCCCTGAATATAATAAAGGCTCTTTTGTAGTGCAAGTGGTGTGATATCTTCACATTGATTTAAAAGATAAGCAATAACCTCATTAATCTTTTCACGAGATATGTTTTCATTATTAATCAAAGTTTTAACAGCTTTATAACTTTTTTCATAACTATATTTGGAATTCAGACGCTCTTTATTTTCCTCTAAAATATTCAAATAGTAAGTAGGATCATCAAATAAGCGATTCAAAACTTCTGAATATTGTCTAGTTGGTATATCTCCATCGGCATAACGAGTAAATGTATGTTCTCCCCATCCTAAAAGCATCGATAATGGACGTTTACCAATCGCATAACGTTTAGGAATAGCCTGAATCTTTTCAAGAGAAACAATTCCATTCTCTTTTCTATATACATCATAAAGCGCTTTTAAGTTAAACTCACTAATTTCTTTTACATCTACATATGCTCCACAATTAACACACTTAGCCAGCTTTCCTATGTAGTGATAATTAACACCACGAATTATTCCAACCATTTCCTTTTCTTCAACAATATATTCAACATCATCTCTACATTCTTCACAAAATACTTTTTTTTCATTCATAATATTTCCCTCCAAAATCTTATTTAAATAAATATTCAATAGGCTTGTTTAACTTATGAAAAGAAATTACAACTGTTCTATTTCCATTCATTCTTTCAATCACATTGAACTTGGTATATATATCGATCTTTTCTTTTTCTCCTAGAACATTAAATAATTCAACTCGAGGAACAAAAACATAAAAAACTTCGTGCTCATATCCAATTTTTGTGTTTTGTAAAGTATGACAAAAATCTTCTATCGAAATTTGCATTAAGATTTGTTTCCTTTTCTTTGGATAAATATTGTATTCATTTATAAAATCAATATTCTCCTGCCTATTTTCATTCATTGAAATCTGAAAATGGTCAGTTTCAACACATTCTTTTATTTTCGAAAGAATAATTTCAATCTGTTTTTTTGCGTAATTTTGATTGTAATGCGAATTAACCGCTTCTTTAACGTCCTCTTGTATATTATTATAAACTATATGGACCATTACGCAAGATATATATGTACTAATTAGTACATTTATTCATAATTAAAAGTTAGATTTGTCACTTTTTTCCAAATTCATTTATTAATCAAAAAAATGAAAAACAAATTAATTTTGCTTATTGAAAATATTAATATAAAATTAATGTATACAAAAGGAGTTTTAAATTATGAAACTAATACTTGCGATTATCTCAAATGATGATGCTAAAGCATGTACTTCAGCATTAAACAAAGCTTCTTATCATGTTACTAGACTTGCAACTACTGGTGGTTTCTTATCAGCTGGTAATACAACATTAATTATTGGTTGTGAGGACAAAGAAGTTGATAGAGCCATTGAAATTATCGGTTCTGAATCTCAAAGAAGAAAAGAAGCCGTACCTTCAGCTATGGCTGGTGAACTTGGTGGTCTTACAGTTTATCCAATTGAGGTTGAAGTTGGTGGTGCAACAATCTTTGTTTTAGATGTTGATCAATTTAAGAAACTATAAGAACTAGAATTAACTAGTTCTTTTTTAAGATGAAAAGATATTACATTATATATAAAGGCAGAGTTCAAGGTGTTGGTTTTAGATGGCAGCTTGCACAGATTGCTAGAAAGTATGATTTAACGGGCTATTGCCGTAATCTATATAATGGTGATGTTGAGGTAGAAATACAAGGAGATATGGTTGATAAGTTCCTTGAAGAATCCTTAAAACCACAACATTTTATTGATGTAGAAGATTACGCAATAAAGAGTATTGATATCAATACTCATGAAACAACATTTGAAATTAGATTTTAATCCAAGTTAATGACTTGGATTTATTTTTTTAAAGTGGTACATGATTATAGAAGCAGCCATAGCAACATTTAAAGAATCAATATTATGCATATCTATCTTTACTGTTTCATCAGCAATATCCATTAATTTATCTTGTACACCACTACCTTCATTACCTAAAATAAAGGCCATTTTTTTATAAGTATTTAACTCATTCATAGTCTTAGTTTCATTTCTTAAACCAGTCGCAAATACTTTATAACCATTATCTTGTAGATTTTTAACTTCCGATAATAAATCCTTATGACAAATATTTAATTTAAATATGGCACCTTTAGAATTTATAATACATTTTTCATTATATATATCAGCTGATTCATCACTTAAAATAATAGAATCGTAACCAAATAAATAAGCAGCTTCCATGATTCTGCCAATATTTAAAGGATCTTGTAAGTGATCTAGAATGATTATCCTATCACCATAATTATCATTTTCTTTGATATGTCTACCTACACCTATATAATTTAGATTCTCAGTTTTGCTTATCTTATTTAATACTTCTTGGCTTACTTCAATAGTATTATCAAAAGCAAAAGGAATCTTATTAGTATATATTAAGGTATCTAAATAATTATTATCTTTAGCTAATTTAACTAATTGTTCATCTAATAATAAAAATTTATCAGTCCGATATTTTTTTTGATGTAATTTAGTTAACTCTTTAACTGTTTTATTTTCTAAGGATGTAATCATTTTTTTCTTTGGGCAAATAATAATGTTACCAATACATCTAATGCTCCACAAGCATTTAAAGCATTTCTAAAATCTGAACCATATGGAATATATAAATATTCATCACATAAGTCTAATAATTGTGAAGAAATACCCCTTTTCTCTCCACCTAAAATAAATAATGACTTATTATTAAACTTAACATTGAAGACATCTTTAGCTTCATCTCCTCTATATAAAGCATATAAATAATAACCATTGTCTTTATATTCCTTAATTTGTGAAATACTATCATTAACTATTTTGATATTTAATAAATCAAAAGCACCAGCTGATGATTTAAGTAATTGAGCTTCCATATTAGAATAATCTCTATTAGATAGTAATACATTCTTAACACCAAAAGCATATAGAGTACGACATGCATATCCTAAATTAAAAGGATCTTCAATACCATCTAAAAAGAAGATGTCAGAATCATCAAAATCATTCATATATCTATTAGATACTTCAGCACATATGC
>CAVDLK010000051.1:0-8554 GCA_963609745.1 Erysipelotrichaceae bacterium
TAACTACACATTCTGTATGCCAACCTGGTCTACCTAATGAATAACGAGTTTGCCACTTAATACCTTGATCAGTCTTCTTCCATAGGGCAAAATCTAATGGTGATTCTTTTAAATCATTTTCTTCAATACGTGCACCAACTTGTAAATCATCAATATTTTGATTAGATAAAGAACCATAATCTTTTACACTACTAGTTCTAAAATAAACATCACCACCTTTTTGATAAGCACTACCGTTATCAACCATCTTATCAATAAAACCAATGATCTCATCCATTGTTTCAGTAACTCTTGGTGTCTTATATAAATCAGCTGCATTTAATTTATGTCTAATGTCATTGTATGCATCAATCATCTTATCAGTAAGTTCCTTCTCACTTACACCAAGTTCATTACTTCTCTTAATAATCTTGTCATCAACATCAGTATAGTTAGATACATACTTAACTTTATAACCAATTTCTTCAAAAGTTCTTCTTAATGTATCAAACACTACTACTGGTCTTACATTACCAATATGGACATTGTCATATACTGTAGGACCACAAACATACATCTTTACTTCGCCTTCATCAATTGGCTTAAATTCTTCTTTTTTTAATGTTTTAGTATTATAAATTTTCATATGTACCTCCTAAATAAAACGCATAAACTGTATCCTTAATCTTCACAAACTCTTTCATATCAGAAGATTTGATTGAGTCATCACCATTAAGCTTACCATTCTTAATCATTTCAATTAGCGTATCATCGCTAACTTTCTCATCTATTCCCTTAATTTTCCAAATCTTGTTCATTATTTTCACCTGTATCGCTCTTAATACGACAATATTCATAAGTAACAGTAGCGTTACTTAAATCTTCTTTGGAAACTCTCTGACCACTAGATATACCATTTACTGTTCTAATTACTTTACTATTATCTTCGCAATCTTGGCCTACTTCAATACCTATGATGTTGCCTACACCAATACTATTTAAGTAACTAGTTAATTCTTCAATACTCATATTTGTATAATCAAATTCAATATCTACGAATATATTACGATCTTGATTAGACTTTAAATAAGTAAATGGAACAGTTAATGGCTTACTATTAGAATAAATTTCATCATCACCTAAAGTAGTAATTGTAATCTCATAATTTTGTCCATCTAAAAGGCTACTACTAGTAAAGGTAACTGTTTGATTAGAACTAACACGATATGTATTAGGAGTACTTTGATCATCAATATTTAATGTAACTTCATATCCTGTCGCATTAGCTACTTTATCAAAACTAACACTGATTGAATTATCATTTACTTCATCAAAAGAAATCTTAATACCACTTACTTGTGCTAAAGTAATTAATTCACTTTGTGTGTCTTCAAATTGTAGATACTCATTTTTACCTACACCCATAATATTTTGTCCATCATAGCCAATTAAATATTCATCTGCTGCACATATTGCGATAATATTTTCCCAAGTCTCAACTTCATTAGACATACTCTTATCATCACAATCAATATATACTTTACCATCTAGTGCTAAAGCAGCTACAAACTCATCACCACAGGCCACATCAACAATATTACGCCACTTATATATATCCAAAAAATTCTTTTTAGCAGCTACATAATCAACTGTATTTTCTTTGGTTAATACTACAAGATTATCATTACTTACATCAATATCTAAGATATTACTATAATTCTTTATTTGGCTTAAGCCCAAGAATTCTCCCACGCTATATAATTTGCCATTATCATCCAAAAGTACTGTACCATTCTTAAACGCAAATACTTTTGTAATATCATCAAAATCATCTACTTCACATTCACCATAGGTATTATCACCACTAGCGTATACTTTCCCTCTTGTATCAACACCAACCACATGATTATCACCGCTGGCAATATCAACAATATTCTTCCATTTTTCTATTTCTTTAGCATAAGTACCAGATAAACCAATAGAAGTTACACTACCATCATTGTTTAAGACAATCGTATAGTTACTTCCCTCACAAACTTTAACAGCAGTCTTGGTTGGCAAATTAGATATTTGACCATAACTATTATCACCAGCACCCCTAACATTCCCATCATCATCAATATAGACAACACTAGTATCACTAATTGATAATCTATTGATATTTTTAAGGGTTACTTCTTCTGGATTGATAGTTTTATCACTATTGTTTATAAGCATTAATAAGCCAAAACATAAAACAATTAAGGCTGCACTAATCAAAATTAAATGTTTCTTAATAAACGCAATTGTTTTATTCTCTTCTTTTAAGAAATATTGTAGATTTAATTCTTCTGTTTTAGATAAATCTACTTTATGTAAAGTAACTTCCTTACTATTTATAAACAATTCATTTACATTTATCTTATATAAAGAAGCCAATTTCTTAAGACTAGTATAATTACATACATCACGTCCATTTTCAATTGCCATATATTCTAAAACATCAATATTTAAAACTCTAGCTAAGTAATCTTGAGAATAGCCATAATGTTTTCTAAGCTTTAATAACTTTGTAGCTAAATTATTCATCGTCACTATTATATCAATCATAAATAGGGTTTTATGCCCTAATGACAAATTTTTTAAAGATATTTTATAAATTCGCTTGTCATCGGCATAAAGTTATGCTAATATAATTAAGCAACGCCCGAATAGCTCAGTCGGTAGAGCGTCCGGCTGTTAACCGGCAGGTCACAGGTTCGAGTCCTGTTTCGGGCGCCATTGTTTGTGGTAGGTTGGTGAAGCGGCTTAACACACCGCCCTTTCACGGCGGCACTTCACGGGTTCGAATCCCGTACCTATCACCATTTTATTTATATTGGTTCCATAGCTCAGTTGGTAGAGCAATTGACTCTTAATCAATGGGTCCTCGGTTCGAGTCCGAGTGGAATCACCACTGTTAATCTTAAGTCCGAAAGGACTTTTTGTTTTATTTTCTTTTTTGATAATCCTTATCTAATAATTCAAATGAATCAGTTTTACACATATTAGTTCTAGTTTTACTAACGTATTTAGAAACACATTCAAATACTATTCCATTACCTGTTTCATCATTTATATAACTATGGGCATTTTCCTTTTTAAAACCATATATTTTACTTGTTTCTATTGCATCAATATTAGAAGCTAAATAAATAAATTCCCAACCTTTCTCTTGTTTTGCGGTTATCATCTTTTTTACTTCATCAGAAGAATATTTATGAGAAGAATTCTCTTGTCCATCTGTTGTAATAATAAAGATTGTATGCTTTGGTACATCTTCTTTACGAATTATCTTGTGTACTTTACTGATATATTTTATTGAATCACCTAGAGCATCTATTAGAGCTGTAGAACCTGATGGAATGTAATCACTATCTTCCATATTCTTAATTTCTTTAATGGGTAGCCTATCATGAACTACTTTGCTTTCACTATTGAATAATACAGTTGATACAAGACATTCTCCCTTTTCTTCCTTTTGTCTTTTAATGGTTGAATTAAAGCCACCAATCACATCCTTTTCTAAACCAGACATAGAACCACTTCTATCTAATATAAATACTACTTCTGTTAAATTATCATTCATGCTTTTTTCCTCCCTATTCAACAAGTTCATTTTAGAAAAAAGCAATAAATAAAAGGTCGTGCATTGCACGACATTTATACACCACCAATTAATGGTTGATCATTTTCTAATAAGACACTATTTATTTCATAGATATCGTATATTTTGTTTTTAATAAAGTATTCAATAATAACATCAAATAAATTACTGCTACTTAAAGTCATACCTGCTTTCTTTAATAATTCATTTGTTTGTTTTAAATTCAAATTTAATGCTATACATAAAGATATAGCTGTCTTTTTTGAAGGATGATAATCCTTTTTACTTCTAATAGTTGAGAATAATTTTCTATCAATACCAGCTTTCTTATAAACCTCAGCATCTTTTAAACCCTTTTCATCAATAATTCTTAATAAAGACTCTGAAAATGATTCATCTAGTTCAAATATATGTTTGTTTTCTAAACAAGTAAAAGAATAAGATCCATATATTTCAGATACCTTTGGTGAATTATCACATAAAGTTATTGAAGGTTTAGTTCTTCCTGTTCTATTTTGCTTATTTAATTTCTTATTAATATAGTCTTTAACATCATCATTTAACTTCTTGCTTATAGAAAAAGATTCATCATCATATACAACTAAAGTTACATCTATATCATTATCGGCAATAAATTCATTTATTTCTTCAACTGCTATATTAAAAGCATCCTTTTTAGGAAAATTAAAACTACCGCTTGATATTAATGGAATGGCAATATCTTTAATATTATTTTCTAAGGCTATATTTAATATATTTTTATATGTCCTTCTTAATAGATTGAATTCATTATGTTTTCCATCACTATAAATAGGTCCAGCAACATGGATAATATAATCACAATTATTTAAAGCATATGCTTTAGTTAAAATAGCATCACTGGTATTAATATATTTATATTTTTGAAGATCTTTATTCAAAGCATCTTTACAAATATCATGTATTCTAAAATCAATACTTCCTGAACCCGATAATAAAGTATCACTTGGATTAACAATGGCCTTTGCATTAACTTTTAAAATATCTTCTCTAATTATTTTTAACGACATACTTAACGATTTTCATTATATCACCTAACTTAAGGTAATATTTTTATGTTAAAATGCATTCTAGAGGATGGACATGATTAACTTAACGACGATATTCATAGGAAATTTTCTAGCAGTTCTACTATTAATCACATTATTCTTGAGTGATAGATATAAATTAGAAGATGATAAAGATTCTAAATTTGTATTAAAAATGATGCTGATGACCTTTGTTGCATGTATCATTGATCCGCTAGTATTTTTTTGCGATGGTAAAGCTGGTTTAATAAATACCTTAATTGTCTATATTGGCAATGCTTATCTATATTTAGCCGATGCTACCTTAGGTTTACTTTGGACATGCTTTGTTATTGCCCATTTAAACATTCCTTTTACAGATTCAAGAAAAAAAATATATGCAATCATCATGGGTGTTGCCATAATTGGTTTGATAATTAATATCTTCTGTCCTTTTATTTTTGAGGTTAAAGATAATGTCTATATAAGAGGAAATGGTTATTGGCTATATTTAGCTATTTGCTTTATTGAAATATTAGATGGTCTATATTTATATATTAGATGTCGTAATAAAGCAGGTATTATGAAATTCTTCCCAGTTCATGTCTTTATTCTTCCGGTTGCTGTAGGTACAGCTATACAAAGTTTTATTTATGGTATATCTGTTATTTGGCCATCAATCGCCATTGCTTCAGCAGGTGTTATGACTGCTATTAAAAATGAAGCAATATATATTGACCAACTTACAGGTATCTATAATCGTGAATATTTAAAATATCTACAACAATTTTTCTATCGCAAAAACGATTTCATAATTTCATGTATTATGATTGATTTAAATGGTTTTAAACGAATCAATGATGAATTTGGTCACAACACTGGTGATAAAGCATTAGCTGATTCCGCTAAAATACTTAAAGATGCTTTTGGTGAATATGGTTCAGTCGCTAGATATGGTGGCGATGAATTTGTAGTTATATTAAATGTTGATAATAAAGAATTGGTTGATAAGTTAATTGATAATTGTAATAAACTTTTTGAAGAATTTAATAATACTAATACAAATCCATATAAATTATCTGTTGCTATGGGTTATATAACTTTTAATGTTAAAGATTATACAATAAATGAATTTATGAATATTATTGATCAAAAGATGTATGAAAATAAAGTTGCTTATTATAAGAAACCTGAATTTGATCGTAGAAATAGATAATTATTCATTAATTATAGTGGCATAAACTATATCATCAATAGAAATAATATTTCCATTTTTAAAATATATTAATCTACTATCTTCATTAATTTTTTTAATTCTATCTTCAATATCAAGGTAATCTCCACCTTCTTTTTTATTATCTTTAACAAAATAAATAATATTAACCTTGGTATTTAAATTATTCTTAGCGTATTGTAATACCCTATCTATTTCAATAATTTGATCCTCATTTAAATCTATTTGTGATTTAGTTAGTCGACCTTCTTCAGCAATAATATCAGAATAATTAGTTAATGCCGCAAATGGTGAAAATTGGGCAGCACGATTATAAATAGACATTGGTTTATGCTTTTTAGATATAGGACGCTTTAAATTGATAATATCATCATAATTGCCCATTATGCCTTATGACCTCCTACTTGCTTATTTCTTTCCAACATCGTTGCCCCTTCTTCAAGATTATTAGCCTTTAATATAGAATTCTTACCATATTTTCTTTGTATTTCAATAATAGCCTTCTGCATCTTTTTTTCCTTAGCTAAAGCTTTATCCTTCTTATTATCATCAATATCTTTTTGTTTATAATCTGTAAATAAATCTAATTGTTCAGGACATTTTTCTATTGGCTTATCTTCCTCTTTAATAATGTTACAAGCAACCACATATATTCTTCTAACATATAGTTTAGGATTAACAATACTATCAAATAGATATAAAAATCCTTCCATTATCAATTTAGAACTAGAATTATAATCTGTTAAGTTATATGAACCATGAGCCATCTTAGGCATATCTCTACCATAAGGATCTTGTTTTATCTCACCATCATAATCTTTTAAAGAAACAACATCATAGCCAACATTTAAAACTATTTGTTTACACAACAAACCCTTTTCTACCATATCCAAAACTAAAGAATCAACCATTTCTTTAACTATTAACCTAGCCTTTTCAAAAGGATATGGTTCTTTTAATACTTGACCCGAACTTAAAGAATTACTTGTTGGTTTATAAGCTTTAATATCCTTAATTGTTACTGGCTCATATCCCCAAGCATGATCAATTAATAACTCTGCATTAATACCAAATAATTTATATAACTTATCCTCATCTTCAAGAGATTTTCTAGCTATATCACCCATAGTATAAATACCATTATTCATTAATTTATTAGCGATACCCTTACCAACACGCCAAAAATCCGTTAATGGTTGATGATCCCATAATTTCTCTCTATAACTATATTCATTAAGTTCCGCAATCCTTACACCATTTTCATCTTCTTTAATATGCTTTGCGACTATATCCATAGCAACCTTACATAAATATAAATTTGTACCAATTCCACAAGTTGCGGTAATACCCGTTTCATTAAAAACATCCTTAACCATACACATAGCTAAAGTTCTTGGTGACATTTTATAAGTATTTAAATAATCACTAACATCAATAAATACCTCATCAATAGAATAAACATGAATATCTTCCTTAGAAACATATTTCAAATAGATAGAATATATCTTACTTGAATATTTCATATATGTATTCATACGTGGTTCAGCAATATAAAAATTAAGGGCTAAATTAGGATTACTTTGTACCTCATCATCATAAAAGGAATCACCGGTAAATCTACCACATACCTTTACTCTTTGTTTATTTATCTCATTAACCTTTTGAATAACTTCAAAAAGTCTCGCCCTACCAGATATACCATAAGCTTTTAAAGATGGTGAAACCGCTAGACAAATAGTCTTTGATGTTCTTGATTCATCAGCAACCACTAAATTTGTCTTTAAAGGATTAAAACCATGTTCAACACACTCTACCGAAGCATAAAATGATTTTAAATCGATTGCGATATATACCCTATCCATCTTATAACTTATCTTTATTTTCTATTTTTAAAAATTCAGGTTTATTAATTTCAATACCAAGAATAATTTTAATAAGCCAAATAAACACCAATACCGTTAATACCGGTATGATACATGATGTTACAATCATCACTGCAGTTGCTTCTATAAAATTACTTAAAATATTCTTAACCTTATTAATTGTCTCACTTGTTGAAGAAGTAATATTATTTTTAACCTCTTCTATAGTTTCATTAAAATAATTTAATATTTTGTCATACCACTTTAAATCATCTTGGCTACTTGTATTATCATTATCAACTTCAATTTCCTCTTGAGTATTATCTATTGTTTCACTAATACTACTCTCATATGTAGAATCAATCATATTAGAGATAGTAACACTACTTGGTATCAATAAAAATAAAGCTAAAGCAAAACAAAATAACTTTAAAGCAACCTTTCTTAAAGAAAGATTATGAGGCAATAGAATATAAATTATATATAATACACAAACAATGGGAATAATAATCTTAAATGTTACAAAACCAATAATAGTTAATAAATACTTTTCTAAATAAACTACTGTTAAAATAGCTAATAAATAAGTACTTAAATTGGCTAATTGGTCTGCTATTGGTGTACCTAAATCATTAGGTAAAGCACTTATCGCAATTGAAGCTGCAGAAGTTGAAGCAGTTAGTCCCATAACATTAGTTTTTTTATTATCTAAGATTTCAATTAAAGAAGCATAAGTATTAGGATCAGAAAATACCTTACCTAAATAGAAAAATGATAATAAGCCAATACATAATATTAATACAATCTT
>CAVDLK010000052.1:0-8471 GCA_963609745.1 Erysipelotrichaceae bacterium
GATTAAGAATGAAAGAAGATTTAATACAAGAAGGTAAATCTTTATCGCAAAGAAAAAAGATGCTTAATAATTATGAATATATGGGTTCTAAACTTAATAAAGTGTTAATAGTTGATGATGTTCTTACTACTGGTTCTAGCATTATGGGAGTATATAAAGCTATTAAACCATATGCAAGCAACATAAAAGCTTTGACATTGGCGAGAAAACATTTTAATATTTGAAAACGCTTTCATTATGTGATAATTATGTGCTAAAATGATGATAAGGCAAAAGGAGATGATTAGATGCAAGGCAAAGTGAAGAGATTCAATAAGATTAAGGGATTTGGTTTCATTACTACAGATGATGGTCGTGATGTCTTTTTCCACTATTCGCAAATAATCATGGATGGTTATAAAACCATAGATGAGGGTGCAACAGTTGAATTTGATCTTGTTGAAGGTGAGCGTGGATTACAAGCACACAATATAAAAGAGATTAAATAGGGGAGAAGGTTAGTCATAGGACTAACCTTTTTAATGTTATAATTATCTCATTGGAGAAAATATGGGATTAATAGATAAATTATTTAATAGTGATAAAAAAATATTACAAGATGTAGAAAAAGCAGTAAGGCCAGTTGAACAATTGGCTGATAAAATGGCTAGTCTTAGCGATGATGAATTAAAAAATAAGACAGTCGAATTTAGAAAAAGATTAAGTGAAGGTGAAACCTTAGATGACATAATGGTAGAGGCTTTTGCGGTGGCAAGAGAGGCTGCTAAGAGAGTTATTGGTGAATATCCTTTCTTTTGTCAATTAGAAGGTGCTTGTGTATTACATCATGGCGATATTGCTGAGATGAAAACAGGCGAAGGTAAGACTTTAACTTCTGTTATGGCAGTTTATTTAAATGCCTTAAGTGGTAAGGGAGTTCATGTCATTACTGTTAACGAATATTTGGCTCAAAGAGATAGTGAATGGATGGGCAAAATTCACCGCTTTTTAGGTTTAACTGTTGGTTTGAACTTAAGGTCAATGACACCTGCGGAAAAAAGAAAAGCTTATGAGTGTGATATAACTTATACAACTAATTCTGAAGTTGGTTTCGATTATCTAAGAGATAATATGGTAACTAGAGTTGAGGATAGAGTTTTAAGGGAATTAAACTTTGCTTTAGTTGATGAGGTTGACTCAATTTTAATTGATGAGTCTAGAACTCCTTTAATTATTTCTGGTGGTCAAAAGCAAACAGCGAATTTATATATTAATGCGGATAGGTTTGTTAGAAGATTAACTAATGATGAAGATTATGTTATTGATGTTAAAGAGAGAAATGTTCAATTAACAGAAAAGGGTATTGCTAAGGGCGAGAAGGCTTTTGGAGTAGAGAATCTATATGATTTATCTAATACATCTTTAGTACATTATATAAATCAAGCTTTAAAGGCAAATTATATAATGCATAAGGATGTTGAATATGTTGTTGAAGATAAGGAAGTAATTATAGTTGATCAAAATACTGGTCGTAAGATGCCTGGTAGAGAATATTCTGATGGTTTGCATCAAGCAATACAGGCAAAAGAGGGTGTTCCTATTAGACAAGAGACTACAACTTTGGCTACAATTACTTATCAAAATTTCTTTAGATTATATTCTAAATTAGCTGGTATGACTGGTACCGCTAAAACAGAAGAAGAAGAATTCTTATCAATATATAATATGAGAGTTGTAGAGATTCCTACTAATAGACCAATTGCGAGAATTGATAATTCTGATTTAATATTTGGTACTAAGAAGGCTAAATATAATGCTTTATTAAATGAAGTAAAGGAATTATATGCTAAGGGTCAACCAGTACTAGTTGGTACAATTTCGGTTGAAACTTCTGAATTATTGTCAAAATTATTTAAACAAGCTCGTATAAAACATGAAGTATTAAATGCGAAAAATCATGCTAGAGAAGCAGATATTATTGCTAAGGCGGGTAGAGAAGGTTCAGTTACTATTGCTACTAATATGGCAGGTCGTGGTACTGATATTAAGTTAACAGAAAAGTCTAGAGAACTAGGTGGTTTGGCAGTAATTGGTTCTGAAAGACATGAATCTCGTCGTATTGATAACCAATTAAGAGGCCGTTCTGGTAGACAAGGTGATCCTGGCTATTCGCGTTTCTATGTTTCTTTACAAGATGACTTAATGGTGCGTTTTGGTAGTGATAGGATTATGGGTATGTTTGAACAATTAGGTGATATGCCTATTGAAAATAAGATTGTTACTAAAGCTATATCTAGTGCTCAAACTAGAGTAGAGGGATTAAACTTTGATATTCGTAAATCATTATTAGATTATGATGATGTTATGAGACAACAAAGAGAAACTATGTACGCTCAACGTAATTTCATCTTAGAAAATGATGATATCCATTCTGTTGTTGAAAATATGTTTAAACGTGAGATGGAGAATATTGTTAAAGTAAATACTATTGAAGATGGTAAGAAGCTTATTATTGATTGTGAAGCAATTGCGAAACGTTTGAATAATATGGGTTTAAGTAAATTTGAAGCAAAGGAAATTGAAAACTTAAATTCTGAACAAGTAATAGAGAAATGTTTAAATGCTTCTTTAGGCGCATATGAAAATAAGATTAAGCCAGTTAAGCAACAAATATTACCAGTTGAAAGGACAATGGTATTAAGATTAATGGATAGAGCTTGGCAAAATCATATTGATGTTATGTCTAAATTAAGAGAGGGTATTCATCTTAGATCTTACGCTCAAAATAATCCTTTAGAAGCTTATATTGAAGAGGGTTTCGAATTATTTGAAGAGATGATGAATACAATATCTAATGATGTTGTAACATTCTGTAATAATTTAAAAATTGTAATGAAGGAAAAATAATTATGGAAATATATGAAATGAAACAAAGCCTAAACACTTCCTTAAAGAAGTTAAAAGATTTAGGCGACTCACTTTGACTTAGCTAATATCGATAATAAATTAAAAGAATTAGAATCAATTCAAGCAGAGGAGACATTCTGGTCTAATCAAAAAAAGGCTAGGGCTACAATTCAAGAATATAATACTTTAAAGAATTTAAAGGAAAAGTATTATCAAAATAAAAAGAGTATTGAATCATTATTAGAAGAATTAGATGAATTAACTAAGAACTATGATGAAGAACTTTTTGATTTGCTTAATGAAGAATATGTAGATACCAATAAGGCTTTTGAGGATTTTGAGATAAATGTCTTATTGTCTAATGATTATGATCATTCTAATGCGATATTGGAAATACATCCTGGAGCTGGTGGTACTGAGTCACAAGATTGGGCAGCAATGCTTTTTAGGATGTATCAAAGATATGCCCAAAATAATGGTTATGGCTTTGAAGTATTATCATATGAAGATGCTGATGAGGCTGGTATAAAGTCATGTTCCGTATGTATAAAGGGTGAAATGGCTTATGGTTATTTAAAAGGTGAAACTGGTGTTCATCGTCTAGTTAGAATAAGTCCTTTTGATGCATCGGGTAGAAGACATACATCTTTTGCTTCAGTTGAAATAACTCCGGAATTTAATGATGAAATAGATATTGTCATTAAAGATGAAGACTTACAAATAGATACTATGCGTGCTTCTGGGGCAGGTGGCCAATATGTCAATAGAACTGATAGTGCGGTAAGAATGAAACATATTCCTACGGGTATTGTTGTCTTTTCCCAAGCTGAAAGAAGCCAAATTAAAAATAGAGAAAAATGTCTTCAAGTTTTAAAGTCTAAACTATATCAAAAGGCTATTGAAGATAGAGAAAATGAGAAAAGAGCTTTCAAGGGTGAACAGAAGAGAATTGAATGGGGTTCACAAATTAGGTCATATATCTTCTGCCCATATACTTTAGTTAAAGATCATCGTACAAATTATGAAGAAGGTAATGTAGAAAAAGTTATGGATGGTCAAATTAATAACTTCTTATTTGAATATTTGAAGGGGCAAATTTAATGAAAAAGAATATCAGTTTAATAACTTTGTTGTTTTTAATATTAGGAATATTATTTGGCTTATTCTTGCCAAATTATGTAAGTTATATTTCTTTTATAGGAACAATATATATCAGTTTTTTGAAATATATGGTAGTACCAGTAGTTTTTACTAGTATTAGTGTTTCTATTTATAATTCTCATAAGTTAAAATCTAATTTAGTACCTATAACATTATTAGTATTTGCTTTAATGTTTATTGCCACTTTCTTATTGTCATCAATTATAGTTACTTTAATCAAT
The DNA here is from genome assembly GCA_963609745.1 of Erysipelotrichaceae bacterium. GTDB lineage: Bacteria > Bacillota_I > Bacilli_A > Erysipelotrichales > Erysipelotrichaceae > Colivicinus. The sequence goes on from CAVDLK010000052.1 coordinate 4,269, forward strand.
CCTAGTTCTGGCTTTGTATTAGAGGATAGTTCTTGGGAAGGTGAAACAACTACTATTGGTATTGCTTCTATATTGATAAATTTAGTTCCAAAAGATTTAAATAAATTCTTAAGTGGTTCTAATTTATTCTTTGTAATACTATTAGCCTTTATTGTTGGTTTTGCTTGTAACCATTTTAAAGCTGGGGAAAAGGTAATTGATATTATTAAGAAGATTAAAAATTTCTTATATAAGTTCTTAGAATATTTTATGTATATATCACCACTTGCGGTATTTAGTTTAATATCAAATACTATTGTGAAATATGGTTCAATATTATTAGGAATCGGTGTTAAATATATTTTAACTGCTTATATTTGCACAATTGCTGCATTATTAGTAGTTATGGTATTGCCTATATTATTAATATGTAAAATGTCACCATTAACCTTTATTAAGAAGGTATATAAGATATGGACTATGACTATTTCTACTTGTTCTTCTGCGGCAACTTTGCCTTATACCATGAAGACATGTAAGGAAGAATTTGATATTCCTGAAGAGGTAACAGATGTTGTTGTACCGCTTGGCACTACCATCCATATGTGTGGTGGTGCTGTATCGTTTGCCTTATTAGGTTTATTCTGTAGTAAATTATTTAATATTGAAGTAACACTAGGCCAATATATATTAATGCTTATCAGTGCCTTATTAATAAATATGGCAGCTCCTGGTATTCCTAATGGTGGTGTAGTAATTGGGGCAACCTACCTACAAATCTTAGGTATTCCTTTAGACTTTATTGGTTTCTATAGTGGTATCTATAAGTTATTAGATATGGTATATACTTCCCTAAATGTTACTGATGATATTGCTTCTAATGTAATAATCAATTATTTGAATAATAAAGCAAAATAATTGTAAAATAATAGTGGTTTTGATAGATAGAGTAATTGTTGAATATTTATAGAGAGGTTGTGTTAGGTGCAAACAATCAATATAAAACAATGAAGATGGATCTTGAACTTTATTAGCGATATGTAGTTAATAACGTCTGCTCGCGTTAAGAGTTTAAGTTAAAAAATAAGGTGGTACCGCGTATTAACGCCCTTGTGCTACCTTTTTATTTTGGAGGGATTTATGAACGAAAAGAAAACATATTATGTAACAACACCAATCTATTATCCAAGTGATAATTTTCATATTGGACATTGTTATACTACGGTAATTGCTGATGCTTTAGCACGTTATAAGAAACTAAAGGGTTATGATGTATTTTTCTTAACTGGTTCAGATGAACATGGTCAAAAGATTGAAGATCGTGCTAAAAAAGCCGGTTGTACACCTAAGGAATTTATTGATCCAATCATTGAAAATGCTAAAGATTTATGGAAGGCTTTAGATATTGAATATGATCGTTTCATTAGAACAACAGATGAAGATCATGTTGCTTGTGTTCAAAAGATTATGCAGAAGTTATATGACCAAGGTGATATTTATAAGGGGTCATATGAAGGATGGTATTGTACACCATGTGAATCATTTTGGACTGAGTCACAACTTGTTGATGGAAAGTGTCCAGACTGCGGTAGAGAAGTAAAACTTACTAAGGAAGATGCTTATTTCTTAAAATTATCTAAGTATCAACCAAAGTTAGAAGCATGGTTAAAAGATCATCCAGAATTAATGCAACCAGAATCTAGATACAATGAAATGTATAATAATTTCTTAAAACCTGGTCTAAAAGATTTATGTGTCTCTAGAGCAACCGTTAAGTGGGGTATTCCATGTACCTTTGATGAGTCTCAAACAGTATATGTATGGTGTGATGCTTTAAGTAACTATATTAGTGCTTTAGGATATCTAAGCGATGATGATTCATTATTTAAGAAATATTGGCCAGCTGATTTACATCTAGTTGGTAAGGAAATCTTTAGATTCCATACTATCATTTGGCCTATCATGTTGATGGCTTTAGGACTAGAACTTCCTAAGAAAGTTTATGGCCATGGTTGGCTAACAATTGGTGGTGGTAAGATTTCTAAATCAAAGGGTAATTATAAAGACCCAAGAGAATTTATTAAAGATTATGGCGTTGATACCGTTAGATATTTCTTATTATCAGAAGTTCCTTTTGGTTCAGATGGCAATTTCTCAGAAGAACTAATGGTTGAAAGAAGAAATTCTGATTTATGTAATGTTCTAGGAAATCTTGTTAATAGGACTATATCTATGGCTAACAAATATTTTGGTGGTACTGTTACTATAAACAACAATCCTACTGATTTAGATAAGGAAGTAATTAATTATCTAAATTCTATGGCTCAAGAAGTAGAAACTAAGATGGATGAATTAGATATTCCTAATTCTTTGAAATTGATATTCTCTAGAATTGAAAGATTAAATAAATATATTGATGAAACTGCTCCTTGGAAGTTAGCTAAAGATGAAGAATCTAAGGGTAGATTAAATGATGTTTTGTATACAATTTTAGATGGTATTAGAATGGTTACTTTTGAATTAGAAGCTTTCATTCCTTCAACTGCTGAAAAGATTTATGAACAATTAGGTTTAAGTGGTGAATTTAGAAGTGAGGAATTTGCTTTAATTAAAGAATATAAAGTAGTTGAAAAACCAGAAATCTTATTCGCAAGAATTGATGAAGAAGAATTAAAGAAGAAATTAGCTGCTGAACAAGAGCCTACATTTGAACATAAGGCTAATATTGAATTTAATGATTTTGATAAAGTGGAATTGATGGTAGGCGAAGTTACTAAATGTGAAAAGCATCCGGAAGCTGATAAATTATTAGTCTTCCAAATTGACTTTGGATACGAAACACGTCAAATATTGTCTGGGGTTGCTGAATATTATAAACCTGAAGAATTAGTAGGTAAGCATATCGTAGCTGTTACAAATCTAAAACCTAGAAAAATTAGAGGTTTAGAGTCTAATGGTATGCTTTTAAGTGCTACAAAGGAAATTGATGGTAAACAAGTAATTGAACTTGTTACTACCAATATGCCTGCTGGTTCAATAGTTTGTTAGTTGATATACTTTTAATATGAAATTATTTTTTACGATATTGATATGTAAAGTATCACGTTTAATTTTAAAGATATTAGGTAGAGGTTCTAGCATGCCTGGTAAGATTGCTTTAAAGTTATATCCTGATATTTTAAGTAAAATTCAATTACCTAAGTATATTATTGCCGTAACTGGTTCTAATGGTAAGACATCAACGGTAGAAATGATACATGAGGTATTAGATAAATCTAATATTTCTTATGCCTATAATTATGAGGGTTCTAATCAAATTGATGGTGTAGTAACTTTAATATTAAATAATTGTAATTTTAGGGGTAAGTTTTTAAAAGATGTTTTATTACTAGAATCTGATGAAAGATATGCCCAATATACTTTTAAATATTTTTCACCTACACATTATGTTATCAATAATATCTATCGTGATCAGATGACTAGAAATGGTAATCCAGAATTTGTTTTAAAGGAAATAAAGAAATCTATTCATCCTAGTAGCAAATTAATTATTAATGCTGATGATCCACTGCTTTATAAATTAATCGATAATAATGAAGTAGTATATTTTGGTATTGATGAAAATTCACATACATATAACTCAAACAATTATCCATATGATGATGGCTATTATTGTCCATCATGTAATAGTAGATTAATCTATGATTATCATCATTTTGGCCATATTGGTTCATACCATTGTGATAATTGTGGTTTTAAACGTCAAACACCAAAATATAGTGTTAGTAGTATAAATGATGGTTTTATCACTATCAACAATAAATTCAATATTAAGATAGCTTTTAGAACAGTTCATAATATTTATAATTGTTTAGCAGCCTTTAGTGTATGTGCGGAAATTGGTATTGATGAAAATAAGATTGTTGATGCTTTAAATAATTATTTAATTAAAAATGGTCGTATTAAAACATTTGAAATAGGTAATAATAAGGGAACATTATTAATTTCTAAACATGAAAATTCTGTTTCTTATAATCAAAATATTGCTTATATTGTCGATAAAAATATAGATGCTACAGTAGTAGTTATTATAGATGCTATATCAAGAAAATACTTTACTTCAGAAACATCTTGGTTATGGGATATCAATTTTGAATTATTAAGTAGCAATCATATTAAAAAAATTGTTCTTGCCGGCCAATATGTTTATGATTTAGCATCTAG
>CAVDLK010000053.1:0-8294 GCA_963609745.1 Erysipelotrichaceae bacterium
AGCCTTTTGATAAATATTCTCTTTATACTTTACAGTTTCATTCTTTTCACTACAAACATAATACATTCCGCCAATATCATATTGACCCTGTTTGTTTGTCCAAGTATAGAAATCCGCAACATAATTCTTACCAACCAAACCAGCAATAGTTACTGGATCTTGAGTATCAGACTCTACAGCTGCTTTTAATTCCGCAAAGTATTCTTCTTGAATCTCAGTTGCATTATCTCTTAAGATATAGCCCATTGATTCAATCTTATGTGTATCCTTTGTTTCAACGTTATCCTTTGCCAGATCGATTAATGATTTTGCTTCTCTATAGGCAATAAAACCAAAAATGCCAATCGCAATAATAAATGGCAACATAAACAAAATCATATATAAATATCTTTTTTTCTTATCTTCGAATAGACTAGATATTTTCTTAATACTAATCTTTTTTTCTTTCTTTTGTTTTAACTTAATCTCTTTCATATCTTTATGATTATAACTTATACAAGTTTATACTTTCAAACAATCCCACAACTTCACATAATAAAACTATTTAACACCCTCAGTTGCATCAGACTTAAATATAACCTTTAATGTTAATATTATTAACTTAATATCCTCTACTAAACTATATTTTTCAATATAGTATAAGTCTAATAATAACTTATCCCTTAACTCAGTATTATATTTACCATATATTTGGGCATAACCAGTTAAACCTGCTTTTACACATAATCTATAATCAAATTCTGGCATAGTCTTAGTTATTTCATCATACATTTCAATACGCTCAGGTCTAGGGCCAACAAAGGACATCTCTCCTTTTAGAATATTAAATAATTGTGGTAATTCATCAATTCTAAATTTACGAATAACCTTACCAACCGAAGTAATACGATCATCATTTTGTTTTGCCAATACAGCACCAGTCTTACTTTCGGCATTCATAATCATTGATCTAAACTTAATCATCTCAAATGATTTACCATCCTTAGTTAACCTTGCTTGTTTAAAGAAAACATCACCCTTATCATTAACTTTTATCGCAATAGCTGTTACTAACATAATTGGTGAAGTAATTATGATTAAAACTAATGAACCAATAATATCAATAAATCTTTTAACGATTCTCTCTGCCTGATTTGGACCAAACTTATTAACCTTAATAATTGGGGTATCTACAATATGTAATATCTCGCCAGATGCAATAAGCATATCAGTAATACTTGGCATATCATAGACCATTATTCTCTTCTTATAACATATCTTAAATAATTTCTTCTTTGCGGGATGATGAATATCTAAGGTAACAATACCATCAACGTTTCTTAATAAAAGATCAATATTTTTAAAATCAACATCTTTAATATTTATCTTCTTAATAATATTCATTGATAAATCATTAATATTATTTAACTTACCTATTAATTCATCATGTTGACCATCATATATACAAACAAGTCTTAAAGGTGGAAATTGACTTCTTAAGAACTTATCTTCTGATTTCAATAAAACAATTGCCAATAACATACCAATTACCTGCATTAATATAATTGGCCATATAGGAATTAATCTTAAAGTAACTAAACATAAAATTACATATATAAAGAAGTTACAAAATAATAATGTTAATGAATGAGAAATAAATAAATCAGTTGTTGTTGTTTCTGCCAATTTAAAACTATCAAATAGTCTACCAAAGAAAAGAAACAAAAACATATACAACAAAGTAAAAATGGTATAACCATTCTTATAAAAGAAAAAATAATTCACATAACAAGTCATTAAAATAACTAACATTATCAAAATATAAACAAAAATGTTAGCTAAACTTAATACTATTTGCGCATTTGCTTTATTATTCTTATTGTCCATACTTCTCTTTTAAAAACCTACTTAAGGCATCCTTATAATCAGGTAACCTTACAAAACCATTATCACTTAATTTAGATTTATCTAATCGAGAATTAAATGGTCTTAGTGCCTTACTTAAACCATATTCAGCGGTTGTTACAGGTATTACCTTTGTATTCATATTAGCCTGTTTATATATCTCTACACAGAAATCATACCAAGATATATAACCACCCTCATTTGTCGCATGATAATAACCATATTTATCACTCTCTATCATATCTACTAATAATCTAGATAAATCATATGTATAAGTTGGTGTACCTATTTGATCATTTACAACTCTAACTTCATCATGAGTCTTACCTACATTTATCATTGTTTGAATAAAGTTTTTACCATTTAAACCAAACACCCAAGCAATTCTCACAATAAAATACTTATTTAATTTATTTACTTCTAACTCACCCTTTAATTTAGTTTCACCATAATAATTTAAAGGTTCATAATTCTTATCATCAGGCTCCCAAGGTCTTTCACCTTTTCCATTAAATACATAATCAGTACTTAAATATAAAAACTTACAATCTAAATCCTTTGCCGCTTCAACTAAATTTTTAGTACCAATAACATTAATGGCATATACCTTATCCCTTTTATCTTCATCTTCTGCAGCATCTACTGCCGTCCATGCTGCACAATGAATTATGGCATCAGGATTAATCTTTTTAACCTCCTCAATAATACTATCCTTAGTAATATCTAAAAGATAATCCATATCACCACTTATATCAGTGCTAACTACTTCATGGTTTCTTTTTCTTAATTCATTTACTACATCACTACCTAATTGGCCATTGGCCCCTGTAACTAATACTTTCATATGTAATAATTCTACAAAATAAAAGAAGTTTTTTAAAACTTCTTTTTCTATCTATTTGAATACATCATATCGTAATATTTAACATATTCCCCTGATGTACATTCATCCATCCAATCCATATGGTTCTTATACCAATCGATTGTTAGTTTAATACCATCTTTAAACATGGTAGTTGGACCCCAACCTAATTCCTTATTAGCCTTTGATGGGTCAATGGCATATCTTTGATCATGTCCTTTTCTATCAGCTACATAAGTAATTAAAGATTCTGGCTTATTTAATTCTTTTAAGATAATCTTAACGATTTCAATATTAGCCTTTTCATTATGACCACCTAAGTTATAAACCTCACCAACTTTACCTTTTTCAAGTATGGCAAGTATTCCATAACAATGGTCTTTTACATATAACCAGTCTCTAACATTTAATCCTTCACCATATACAGGTAATGATTTATCATGCATGGCGTTATTAATCATTAAAGGAATTAATTTCTCAGGAAATTGATATGGACCATAGTTATTAGAACATCTACTAACAGTTACTGGTAGACCATATGTTCTATAGTAAGCAAGAGCTAATAAATCAGCACTAGCTTTAGAAGTAGAATATGGAGATGAGGTATGAATTGGTGTATCTTCATGGAAGAATAAGTCAGGTCTATCAAGTGGTAAATCACCATATACTTCATCAGTACCTACTTGATGAAATCTTTGTATACCATATTTACGACAAGCATCCATCATAACTTGAGTACCTAAAATATTAGTTTCTAGGAATATACCAGGATTTTCAATAGATCTATCAACATGAGATTCAGCAGCAAAGTTAACTACTACATCAGGATGTTCCTCTTCAAATATTTTAAAGATTGCTTCTCTATTTCTGATATCTTCTTTATAGAATTTAAAATTAGGATTTTTTAAAGCATCATTTAAAGTATGAATATTAGCGGCATATGTTAATGCATCCACACATACAACTTGCCAATCTTTTCTTTCATCTAACAATAAATACACAAAGTTAGAACCTATAAAACCTGCACCACCTGTAACTAAGATTTTCATTTTTATTTTTTACCTTTCTTGACTTCTTCTCTTATAACATATTGTGGAATACTATTGTTTATTAAATAGCCCCTACCAACATATTCACCAATTAAACCTAAGAATATCATAATAAAACCACCTATAAAAAGCATCATAGCAAATAAAGATGCCCAGCCACTAGGAATATTAGGTTTTGTTATTTTTTCGATGATGGCACAAATTCCAATAATAAATCCCGCAAAAGCAAAGATAAAACCACTAAAGGTTGCCATCCTTAATGGCTTAATAGAAAATGAGGTAACGCCATTTAGCCATAATGCTACTGATTTCTTGAAATCATAACCAGACTCACCAGCATAACGATAACCATGTTCTATTTCTACATAAGCAGTCTTTGTGGTAATTGCCCATACCATACCATCAATATATGGTTTAGGGTTCTTATAATTTCTTATTTCATCTATTACATATCTTCTACAGATGTTATAGCTAGACATAATGGAACCTTTAGGAATATCCATCATATTAGATAAAAACCAATAATTAAATCTAGAACCTAATCTTTTATATAAACTATGATGATATGTTTTAAACTTAGCACATACATAGTCATAACCTTCTTCTAATTTATCTACTAAAGTAAATAAATATTTAGGATCATGTTCGCCATCATCATCCATTCTAACAACATAATCACCACTTACTTTAGAATAAGCAGCCATTAAAGCACTTGATTCACCAAAGTTCTTCGCTAAATCTAAAACGATAATATGTTCATCTTTTTTAGCTAATTTCTTAATAACTTCATAAGTATTATCAGGAGAACAATCATTAACTAAAATGATTTCATAGTTAAAATCCTCGTGTTTTTTAAATTCTTCTTTAATACCCTTTACTAATTTTTCAATTGTATCTTGTGATTTATAACAAGGTATAGTTATCGATATTTTCTTCATCTGCTCACCTCTACAAGATAATCCTCATAATTTCTAATATATTCCTTACCATCATAATGGGTTGAAGCAAGTACTAATAATACTGAATCAGCACTAAAGTCATACATATCTTTCCAAACCATCTTTGGAATATATACACCCATCATTGGTTTATTTAATTCAACTATAAATTCATCTTTACCATCAGTAATTCTTACTTTTGAAGTTCCTGCAACATTAATTAAAACAAATTCTGATTCCCTATTGGCATGTTGACCTCTAACTACATCGGCATCTGAACCATAGATATAAAAAACTCTTTGTATTTCAAAGGGAATATCCTTATTTCCCTCAATTACAACTAGTTTGCCTCTTTCATCTCCTAGGTCTTTAAAATTTATAATTTTACATTTTTCTTTAATGTTCATCTTAACCCTTAAAGTTATTTAACTTATCTATAACATAATCTAATTCTATCTTCTTCATTCCATTATACATTGGTAAAGATAATACTTCATCAGCATATCTTTCCGCAATAGGAAAATCACCCTTTTTATAACCTAAATATTTATAAGCAACTTGTAGGTGTGGTGGAATAGGATAATGAATAATAGTACCTATTTCATATTCCTTTAAATAGTTCATTAAATTATCTCTTAAACCACTTTTAACATGTACAACAAATTGATGATAGATATTATTTGAACCTGGTCTAGTTTGAAGTGGTTTAATTAATTCATTATTGATTTCACTATTATATCTTAAAGCAATCATTTGTCTTTCTTCATTCATCTCATTAAGATACTTTAATTTAACTCTTAATAAACCTGCTTGTAACTCATCTAATCTAGAATTCATACCGATAATATCATTTTCATAATGAAGTTTCTTAGAACCATAGTTTCTAATAACTCTTACCTCGTTGGCGTATTCCTCATTATTAGTAGTAATAGCACCACCATCACCAAATGCTCCTAGATTTTTAGTTGGATAAAAAGACCAACAAGCAATATCACCAATTGAACCAACTTTCTTTTTATTCCAAGTAGTACCATGAGCTTGAGCACAATCTTCAACTACTTTTAAATTATATTTATTGGCAATATCCATAATTTTAGACATATCACAAGATTGACCATATAAATGAACTGCTAATATAGCTTTTGTATTTTTATTTATCTTTTCTTCAATCTTATTTGCATCTAAATTATCATATTCATCAGGTTCAACAAATACAGGTGTACCACCATTTAAAGTTATACCCATAACACAAGCAATATAAGAATTAGCACATACTATAACCTCGTCATTTTCCTTAATTCCTATTACTCTAAAAGCAATCTGTAAAGCATCTAAGCCAGATGCTAGACCTATACAATATTTAGAGCCTATATAATCTGCAAACTCTTCTTCAAAAGACTTTACTTCATTACCTAAAACATACCAACCAGAATCTAATACCTCATTAGCCTTTTCTTTATATTCATTGGCATGTAAATCATATTGTCTTTTTAAATTATTTGCTTGTATTTTCATGCTAATTCTCCTTGCCATATTCAAAATTGGCATTACATTCTTCTAGCGTAGGAGCATTCTTATCCTTATCAGATAAGATAGGTTCTATACCATTTAATAATGAACCCCAATCAACATTAATGGTTGGATCATCATATCTAATACCACCCTCAGATTCCTTGTTATACAACTCATCACATTTATATTGGAATTCAACATCATCGCTGATAGTTAAAAAACCATGAGCCATACCTTTAGGTAGATAGAACATTCTCTTATTTTCACCACTTAACTCGCAACTTACCCACTTACCATAAGTAGGAGAACCTTTTCTTATATCAACAGCTACATCAATTACTGTACCTTTAGTACATCTTACTAGTTTTGCTTGAGAATATGGTGCTTTTTGATAATGTAAACCTCTTAAAGTACCCTTTTGGGCAGAATATGACATATTATCTTGAACAAAGATGGTATCAATACCTAATTCATGAAACTTCTTTTGATTATAAGTTTCCATAAACCAACCACGATTATCACCATAACAATCAGACTCAATAATATAAACACCCTCTATTGCTGTATCAATTCTCTTCATTATTCTCTACCTTCTGCAACATTCTTTAAATGTTGACCATATGGAGACTTACCATAACGATTAGCACTTTCTAATAATTGTTCCTTATTTATCCATTTATTTCTAAAAGCAATTTCCTCTGGTGCAGAAATAATAATATTTTGTCTTTTAGAAACAATTTGTACATAATTAGCCGCTTCAACTAAAGAATCCATTGTTCCCGTATCTAACCAAGCATAACCTCTACCTAATAATTCAACATCCAATTTATCTTCCTTTAAATACATATCATTTAAAGTTGTTATTTCTAACTCACCTCTGGCACTAGGTTTAACATTATTAGCCATCTTAGAAACACCTTTTGGATAAAAATACAAACCAGTAATCGCATAATTTGATTTAGGCTCCTTTGGTTTTTCTTCTACGGATAATACTTTACCATTTGCATCAAATTCAACAATGCCAAATCTTTCTGGATCATTTACATGGTATCCAAATATCGTAGCTCTACCACTTTCTGCTTTTTCTCTTGCCTCATTTAATACATCAGAGAAACCATTACCATAGAAAATATTATCTCCTAGAACCATAGCACATGAATCTTCACCAATAAATTCTTCGCCTAAGATAAAAGCCTGTGCTAAGCCATCTGGAGAAGGTTGAACACAATATGAAAGACTAACACCATATTGACTACCATCACCTAATAACTCCTTAAATCTTGGTGTATCACTTGGTGTAGAAATAATTAAAATATCTTTAATACCAGCTAACATCAATGTACTTAATGGATAATAAATCATTGGTTTATCATAAACTGGTAATAATTGTTTAGAAGTAACCATTGTCAAAGGATATAACCTTGTACCTGCTCCACCCGCTAGAATAATACCTTTCATATTAAAATCTCCTCTTTTTTAAATTTATAAATCAGAAACTTGTTTAGTTTTTGTACCTACTATTTTATGTATAAGTTTATCAATACCCTTTTCTAATAATGTTAGTAGTATTGCCGTAAATAAAGATAAATATACAGTCTGAATATAAACTAATAATGAATAATCAGATTTAATAACTAATCTAAAGAACATAATTGCATAGAAATAAGCATGCACAAACCACATATATGTAGAATACTTACCTAAGAAAGCTAATAAAGAATGTTTTAAATTAATAGAATTAAATATCTTACTACAAGCAATAATAAATGGTGTAATTAAAACCAAATCAAATAAAGAATCTGGTGCACCTCTAGCCAATAATACTCTAGCAATATATACAACAATCAATATTAATATAGCTAAAATGTTATTAATTTTATTACCAATAATATCTACTAAATTGAAATGTGCCATAAACATGCCTTCCATGAATATAACCAAAAACATTACAACTTGAGTTTGAAGGATATAACTAAAGAATTTTAGATATGGAATTAAATTACCTAAAATCAATGAAATGATACAGCCAGCAACAAATAAACCAATTAT
>CAVDLK010000054.1:0-8181 GCA_963609745.1 Erysipelotrichaceae bacterium
ATCTTGAGTAATATAATAAGTGCCATTTCCATAGTATATTTTCATTGTAAAGTCACTATATAAATCTTCAGGGTAATTAGATAAGTTACCACTAGTTGAATATTGAAAATAATAGTTTCCTATATCCATATAGTTATTTAAATCAGCACCTGTTGGTATTTCGGTGCCACCTGATAATAGGTTTGTATTATTTAGATTAGTATTTATTTTAAATGTATTATTGTCAGTAGTTATAGTCACATTATTTCCAGCTGTTATAGGCAATTTATGAACGTTAGTTACTTGTTGTGTTTGAATTGCCCCTGAATTGTCCATATACTGAACATTAGCCATTTGTTGGTATTTAATGCTATTATCTACACTTAGACTTGTAGCAGTATAAGAACTATCATTTGTTCCCATCATATTATTAATACCTATACCATCGGTACCTGCATCGCCCTTAGGGCCTTGTATACCACTAGTACCTAAGTCAATCCATTTAATATCAGCTACAGATGTTCCTTGTATACAATATATGTGATTTACACCGTCAACTGGAATTAAATAACAATCGCCATTATCTTGCATTTCTAAGGTTGGTGTTGGTAATTGTGAAGTATCAGTAAGTGTTGCTTTAATATTAAATGCAGGTCCCACGTCACCTTTGTCACCTTTGTCACCTTTAGGTCCTTGTGGTCCTTGACCACCAGTAGCACCAGGTGTTCCATCGTTTCCTGTATAACCTCTAGGCCCTGTGTCTCCTTTGGGGCCTCTTTCGCCTTTTTCTCCAATGTCACCTTTTAAACCTTGTGGCCCTTGTTCTCCTATTGCAGGAAACCTACCTACATCAATAAAAGCATCACCAGTTTGTAATTCGGTGTATACGTATAAGTTATAAGGCGTTTTAGTTCCTATTAAATATGCATCTCCATATAAATAATCAACCTTAGGTACATCATCTATAGATGCATATAAACCTAATACGTGTATTCCTAGTTGCTCTATTAATTTACCTGTTTGATATTGCTGTGTTAAATATTCTACTTGGTCTTCTAAGTTTCTATAAACTTTTCCATTTATATTTATTGCCATTTTAATCACCTCTATTATTTAATATTATCATCACTAGTAGTACTGTTAGTACCCACACAATTGTTAATGTTTCTGTCATTGATACGCTCCTTTAAATAAGCCACATACACTGTATTATAATAGTCATAAGCCTTATCTAAAGCAATTAGACCAAAACAAATAAACAGTGCTAAATTTACAAATGCTAATAGTAATAAGCTCCAGTCTTTAGACCCTACGATTATAATGTAGATAAGTCCACACGTTGTGAAAGCCATAGTTACGCCTTTAGTTAATAAATCACTAATTATGTTTTTTACCCAAAAATATTTAATACTATGATTCTTTTTATCTTTAGTTTTAGTGCCGTAGTATTCTTTAATTAGGGTTTTATTTTCATCTATATTAGCAGCAAAAGCTACTCCTTGGTATCTTAAAAAATTAGCTATTAAGATACCAACTACTGCATTTATTCCAGCAAAAGTTATTGTAGTAGTAGTATTGTGTACTTGGAAGCCGTTTATTAGAGTTACTATTAGTACGATATAGGCACATGAACTAATAACTGCGCCTATAGTACCAACGTATAATAATAAGGGCTTAATTTTCTCTTCAAATCGATTTGGAGCCATTTATAGCCTCTTATCTATTTCTTTGTTAATAACGTATTGTGAGGCAAATTTGCGGGCTATATTGGCAATAATATATGTGTCAGTTAACCATATAACAAATGTTATATACATTGCCGCATTGCCTAGTAAATAGTTACTAGCTATGATATTTATCATCCATACACAAGGTCGTATTTTATCTTTAACTATGATAGATAATACTATCATAGGTAATATAGATATACCTAGTGTAGTTATAACTGTACCAAACTTTTCTTCAAATGTAAGTCCATCTTCAGTAGGTTCTTTACCAGCTAAAAAGATAATTATATATATAGCCAACAACCCGTAGCATAATACCCATTCTAATACTTTAAATAAGATTGCCTTATTTCTACTTTTTATTGTTTGTTCGGCTTTCATACTTAACCTTACTTAACTCTTCTATTAGTTCTTTGTTTATTGCTTTAAGTTCTTGATTATCTTTTAATAGTTGTTCCACTTGGTTAGTTATGTTAGTAGTACCGTCTTGCACTGCCTTATTAACATCAATACCTGCTAATTTGGCAAATACTTTCTTTATACATTCATTGTTGATTAAAAATGTAACTAAAGCCACTACATAACTTGCTATAATTGTACCATATTCTAAAATAAACTCTTTAATAATTTCAAATATTTCCATATTATTCCTCACTTTCGTATAATAATGGTTGTTCGGGTTCAATAATAGTTAAGAATAATTTCTTAAATTTTGACAAAAATACTTCTGTATAATCATTAGATAAAATAGCCATGTAATCAGCGTAAGCATTGATTTTACCTTTTTTAGATTTAGAATTGTTTTGTTGGGTAACATAATTTAACTCACCAGTTGAACCTAAATCGTTAGGGTTCATAGCCATATTATTAATGCTGCTATAAGAAGATTCTATTTCATCTTCACTTAGTGCTCTCAACTTGGATTGTATTTGACTTTTCTTTAACCATGCTGGTGTGTTTTGAATTACTAAACTAAATAGATTTTCTTTAAATCTATTAATATCGCTAGATGCTACTACACTGTTCCCATATCTTGAATAAAGCAAATAATATATAGCTGTTAAGGTGGATGTGTTAAAAACGTCGCTATAACCGCTGGGGTCAATAACACTAGCCAAACTATTAATACCTGCGTTATTATAACCATCAATAAAACTATCGCTATCTTTATAAATATCACCAAATCTATTTTGCCTATAACTTCCATATAAACTATTCATCGCTTTCACCTTCACTTTCGCTTTCACCATTTTCTTCTTCGCTATCTAAACCAAATGGTGTAGAATTTTGAGGCATTGAATTTAATACTAATTGTGTAGGCTCTACGGTAATAGCAGTTCCAAATATTACATTGGCAATATTACAAAATTCAGTTCTAATTGCTAATCCATCTTGTAGTGGGCTTCCTATTTGATTACCCATTCCCATAGCTGCTTGTGTTTCATTAACATATGCTTTTTTATCAAAAATACCACCACTTTCAATGCCGTACGTGCTCTTTCTAATGTTGTCTAAAGATTGTAACATTAATAAGAATGGTTCACCACCGTTAGTTGTTCCTGATGTTGTTAAGTCTTGGAAATCTATTGAGCCTTCAATTGGAATCCATTTTTTGCCATCGGTAGCAGCTTTATCTACACTTCTACTTGCTGCTTCAACGTTACTATATTCATCGGCATTATTAACTCTCATACCGCTAACGCCAGTTGCATTCATTAAAGCAGTTCTAGCATAAGGAATCATAGCACTCATTACATCTAAAATAGGTTCTTGAATCATCCTACGTGGTATTATTGTTTCGGCTAGTTGTTTAGTATAATCATAAAGTAAAACACAGTAATTTTCGTTCTCGTTGTATTCTTCTTCATCTATAATACCATATGCAACTTTTAATTTATATGTGCTTAATAACATTGATTGTCTTTTATAAAGGTCATTTTTTTCATCAACGATTGGTATTGGTGTTACGTATACATATCTGCCATAAAAATCCAATCCCTCATTTAGTGTATATGGTGTAATCATAAATTGGTTTAATTCTTTGCAATACCAAAAGCATAATTGCCCTTTATAATAAATTAGACGTTCTAATTCGCCACTAGTTAAATTAAGTGGCAAATTATACCAAATAAATCTATTAACTGCGTCCTGCTCGTCTATAAGTCTAAACATCTTTTTAAAGCCTATTTTTAAATCATTAGATTCTAATCTAGTAGGTGCGCCAGTCTTCATAGATATGCCGGCATTTTCATATAAATTTTTAATTTCTTGTGTAATAAGCTTAGCATTATTTGCCATCTTTAGCACCACCTTTATTTACTAGTTTGCACATTCCAACTCGATATTTTTTCATTTCGAATTTTTGCTTCATTTGTTTTCTTGCTAGTTCTTTAGCTTCTTTTGCCTTTTGTTCATTAAATTTACTTAAATTTTCTTTTAATGTTGACATAGTAGACACAGCAGCAGCAGTTTGCGCTACTGAGTTTACTTTGTCACCTATATTACTTTTAGCCATTTAAATATATACCTCCATTCAGTATATTATTAATATCGTTAGCAATAGCATTATCGCTAATATCAGTTCTAATGATTGTACCTTCAACATAACCATTATAATTTTCTATTTTATCAATTAAATCTAAAGTATAACCTTTATATTTTAAATATTCTTTTACCTGTTCCTTTTCATTGCCAGTACAAGTGTAATATTCTAGTACAGGAAATACCTTGTTATTAATGTTAAATGCGGTAGTCTTAGCAATACCTTGCGCTTGTGCTTTAATATTACCATTTTGTAGACTAAATATGTCTTTTTGATATGATTTAGTTTCTTGTCTTAATTTTTCATTTTGAACCATATCATAGATATTAGCACCAGTGCCTAGTGTTGCTGCACTAATACCGCCAACAGCCATACCAGTTATACCGGCTTTACTTCCAGCTAAAGTTGCTGCAGCTATATTATTAATTGAGCCAGATATAGTGCCAACAATATCGTTAACACGTTCTACACGTTGGTTAATTTCTAAATTTTGAATTCCTCTATCAAATATTGATTGGTAATTTTTATTATTTAACTGATAAGTTTCCCAAGCTGATGTTGTTTTAGGCAAACTAAAATCTCCGCCGCATATCAAACCTCTATAGTCATTGAAATCATTACCATAGATATTGTTAAAATTAGGGCTTAAATGTATAAATGGGTTAAACGGCATATATGTGCAATCAACATTTATAAATTCTAATCCGCCATTCTTAGCTAAATTAAAATCAAAAGCACCATTCCCATTAGGACTTGATAACCTATATAAATCACATTCGTTTTCTAATTTAACATCGTTAACAGTTATTTGCTTCTTTATATTAAAAGTAAATGTAGATTTAATCGGGAATAAGATATATCCTACAGTATCAGTGCCCTTTTTAATTGGTGTGTAGTTATTTTCAATACTAGGAATAGTAATAGAACCATCAGCGTCAATCCAATCTCGCACAGGACAATAAGGTAATAGTTGCAAGTCTTTAATAAATGTTTCGCCGTACTTAGTGTTTAATGCTTGTGCTATATTCATATTAATGTTTCCATCAGTCATAGTTCTAATACCATTTAAATATAATTCACATTTTCCATATGGCATGCAAAACATATGATAAGGTGCATCTTGTAAGATATTTTGATTTGCTGGTATAGACACATTATAACTACCGTCTACATACTCAGTTAGAGATAAAGCATATACTGTTTGTGTATACTTTACTGTAGATTCTAAAGACGATATACCAGTAATATTAGAATTTAGATATGTATATAGTTGATCGTTAGATGTTAATTTTCTTTCAACATTCGTAGTGCCTATATCAAATTTGCAATAATAAACAGAATTATCGCTAAACTTAATATATTTATTGTTGTATGTGTTTATTATTATGCTGCCTGAATCACTATTTACAAGTTGCTGAGCATATGTGGCTATTGTAGATTTATTTAAATTAGCCATAGATATTTGACCACCACTAGGATTTACATGCTGATTCATATCAGTTAAATAGAAATAATTAGTATAAACTTTGCTATTATTATCAACTCTTTTGATATAAGTTAAATAAATCATTGCACTAGGTTCATAACCAGTAATGTTACCGTCAGCATCATAAATTTTAAAATTATAAGGCATTCTAATTGTTAAATATTTAGATAAAAATGTTTCTTTAGTATCATCAAAAGATACAGTTACTGGTTGTGTTATGTTTGCAGAAGCTGTTAAAGGAAATGTATCAGTTCCACTAGATTGCTCGGTATAATATCCTACAATCCAACTACATCCAGTTTCATCTTTCAACAGTTCCTCACTTTGCTTAATTTGATTTAAATTGAAGTTTTCATTATTATAAATGAGTTTGTTTGATGTGCTAACTATGCCCCTTCTAATATTGGCTATAGAAGTTAGAAATTCGTTGTAGTTATCACTAATAGTGTCCCTCTTTAAACTTAACTGCCATTGCCCGCCTCTAGTCTTAATTTGACTAGTAATAAACCATCTGCTAATTACTATATCATCATCAGATTCGGTAATGATAACGTAGTTCCCTGTGCCGTCATAACTATTATTTTGCCTACCAGCTATGAATGTAGTGTTTATCTTGTCACCTTCATTAAAATTACATTTGTTTTCTATATAAAGATAACTAGGGTATCCACTAATTGATGTAGGCGGTTTTGCATATATTTTATTAGCATAGTTTGCATAATCTAATATCAATAATCGTGACATATTTTCTCCTTTTTAAATTGAGCCTTTTAAAGTGATGCTCAGCACTCGGATAAAGTAGAAAGAAAAAATGATATTACATTAGACTAACCAGACTTGATAGAAAAGTCCAGGAGGTAGTCTAGTTAGCCTCGATAGTAATCAATGGGTAATTCTTCAAATACTCTAAAGTATTATGACCCCATGTTAGGTAGTTATTCTCAGTTAATGATTTAGGGTTGAAGAAACTTGTTGCTACTTCAAACGCACTCATGAATGGAATAGTACCCGCTTTGTAAATCTTACATATAATATTAGCATTTGGTGTATATGCAGTATATGCATCATATTTATATTTGTTAGGGATTAAATCACCAGCAAATACATGTACGGGAGTTGTTCCGTCAGTAACTACTTGTTCAATCATAGAACGTTTAGTACCATCTGATGTGCCAGCAACTGTTAATACATCACCAAAATATCTTTCTTCTAATTCTTTAGAGAAATTTAAAATGTCTTTATGATACATAGTTGGTAAATCAATGTTTGTAATTTTATCTACAAATGCACTGTTCCATACAATTGTTAATTCACCTTTATCATATCTTCTTAAATTTCCATAGTCGTTATAATCTCTACTGAAATCAGCAACCTTCTTTAAAGTTCTAGCAACAGTTTGGGCTATTGTTTGAGCTTCTAAACGGTTCTTTGCTTCTCCAGTTTCAGTAATAGCTGATGTTGCTACTTTAATATTTTGATTGCCTACTGTACTTCTAACTGTACCAAAATATGTATTAAATGTAGTAGCATCATATACTTTCTTAGTATCTTGAATCCAACCTTTCATTACGCCATTAAAAGATGCAAATGCGCCTTCATCTTGCCATGCTCTTTTAGATAAATAATTATCAGTTGTTAATGATATTTGCCTAAAAGTATCTAATGTAATAGCTTGGCATTCTGGTGCTTCTGGTCTATATAATTTTAATAAGTTTTCAGCTTCAGCATCATTACCCCATTCACTTGAAGCTAATGCATCAGTAGCATAATAAAGTTTAGTATCACCATATAAAGTACCATCTACTCTATTATCGTTAACTAAATCATCTCCACCTTTAATGTTATCAGCAAACACTTGTTGACTTATAATCATGTTGTAAAGTGCTGCAAAAATTTCGTTACTATTTAATTTTCCTGTAAATTGTGCCATTTAATTATCCTCGCTTTCTTGGCAATTTGACATCATCGGTAATGCGCATAAGTTCACGTGTAAATGTTTCACTGTCACCATCAGCAACTGCAATGCAATGTTCTAGTGCAGATGCAACTTTTTGTGCTTTTGCAAAATCAGTATCATCTGGTGTTAATTTTGAACCACTACCCACAAATATATCTTTACCTGTGTCTTTTAATATAGCTTCTCGCAATTCTAATGCTGTTTGCACATAATCTAGGTTACTCAACGAATCACTATTTTTGCCAAATAGTCTTTCTCTTAGGTCAGCAATCGGTACTGCTTGTTTTGGTTCGGTTACCTTAGTTCCCTCTACTAATGCTTTAGCAAAGTTATCGCGTTCTGCTTTTAGTTTATCATATTCGGCTTTGTTAATCATATTCTCTTTTATTTTATTGATTTCACCAACTACGTCATATTCTTGTTGCTCTTGTATATCTTGTTTTAATTCAATATTTTCTTGCATTTTTATCTCCTAACTGTATTATATCAC